>CAZIDA010000071.1:6425-10257 GCA_964537865.1 uncultured Acidobacteriota bacterium | reverse complement strand
CTGTCGCGATGGGATACAATCGAAACCAAGGATCTTCCGGCTCTCAATGCCAGGTTGCGGGAGGCCAAATTGCCGGCGATTGCCTTGTCCGCAAATCCGCGATGAAGTTGTAGAACGTTAAGGAGAATCCGAATGGCCGTCATTGATTTCCACAATCACGTTTATCCCCCGGAGTACATTGAGGCGTTGCAGAAAGGGCCCAGCGCCTACAAAGTGACGATCAACGCCCAGGGAAACCCGGTGCTGCATTCGCCGGGAGACTATAACATTGCCGTGCCCACGCATCGCTTCATCGATCTGCGCGCCCAGGCGTTGGGAAAGGCCGGCGTGGACAAACAGATCATCACGCTCACTTGTCCGGGGACGGTGATCGAAACGCCGCGGCGATCCGTCGAACTGAGCCGCATGGTCAACGATTGTTTTGCCCGGATCCAACGCGAGCACGGCGACCATTTCGTCGCTTTGGGAACGCTGCCGTTGAACGATCCCGCCGCCGCCGTGGAGGAGTTGGAGCGCGTGATTCGCGAGTTGGGGTTGAAGGGCGTGATGGTTTTCAGCAACGTGAATGGAACCGCCTTGAGCGATTCGCGCTTCTGGCCGCTCTACGGAAAGGCCGACGAGTTGGAGGCTGTCTTCTTCATCCATCCCACTTATCCGGTGGGCGTGGAAGCGATGATGCATTACATGTTGATGCCGCTGGTGGGATTCGTGATGGACACGACTTTAGCGGCCGCCAGTCTGGTTTTCGCCGGCGTTCCTGAAAAGTTTCCGAAGATGACCTGGGTCTTGGGTCATCTCGGCGGCACGATTCCGTATATCGCCGAGCGGCTCGATCGCGGCTACGAAGCGTTTCCGCAATGCCGCGCCAACATCAAGAAAGCTCCCAGCGAGTATCTGAGAGAATTTTACTATGACTCCGTGAACTTCGATGTCCGGGCACTGCAACTGGCCATCGATTTTGCCGGCGTCGATCACATCATGGCGGGCAGCGACTACCCGCATCAGATTGGAAGCCTGGAAAAAATGTTGTCGAGCATTCGCCAATTGAAAATCAGCGATGCCGAGAAGGAAGCCCTTCTGGGAGGAAACGCCGCTCGCCTTCTGCGTTTGTGAGCTTCTCAAAAATCTAAAGCAACGCGACCGCTTCATCGAGTCGCCGGAGTCCGGGGCCATTCGACCCCGGACTTTTTTTCAGTTCCTCGGAGGTGCGCGAATCTTCATTGTGTGGGATGCGCCGCGAGACGGATCCGGGCAGGATTGCTTACTGATTTTCAGAAGTTGGGCTGCACATTGTGTTCGCAGGCCAACATTCTCGCTTCAAACGTGGTGATATAGGGATCGGGGCTGAGTCGAACCAGCCTCGAGGCTCCGTTGCTCTCCTTTCGGATCATCGGCGAGGATCCTTGGATCAACGCTTCTTGCGGAATCCGGTAAAGATCGCCGGAACCCACTTCCACATAAGATCCCGCCTCGCTGATGTCTTTCCAGGAAAGCTCGGGGAGAGAAGACTTGCTGGAGGGCTTCAAAGAAGCCACGGTTCTCAATTCATTTGCCATACTTGTTCCTCCTTCATGCAAACGTTGCGTCCCTCGGAGAATCGATGCGCATTCGGGAGTTTGGCGTCCGGAGGCCGACACTACGGCCTCCACAGTAATGTTAGGGACTGAGGTCGGAAGAACTCTGAGCTGCAGCGTGAGGAGGGGGGATTGAGCAACAACCATCTATCAAGCTGCTACATCCGCACGTCAATTTCTCAGTTCAGCGTTTTTTGTCCAGTCTCTTTTGCCGTCTCGTTGATCGGCGGCAGTTTCTTGATTTCAAACAACCAAACTTCAGGGATCGAATATCCCCATGGGGTATGCGCATGAACTTTCGCGCGAGACTTGTTCTTTGGCGCCTGTCCAGGACCCTTTCTGACTGCGGTCTGCGATGCACCCCACACAAACTTGCGTCCACCTGATTGCCCCACGTCGGTCCGAAACTTTTCTCGGCCTCCGCCTCACAGCAATTCCAAGGAAAGAAAAGAGGAGCAAGTCGCTCCCCGGTGGGCTTCGGGTAATTCAAATATCAAACTCGCGGTCTCGAAGACTCGTTCGAGTATACTTCCTCATTGATCGGATTACGATGTGTATGTAGCACAATCCCCGGACTCGGTCAATAGGGAAAAAAGCCTTGTTCGACACTCTAAAAGACCGGGGAATTGAAAACGCGAGACAAATCATATTCTTCGGACAGATGCGCCGGCGTGAGGATGAAAAGAAATGATCGGGTCCGGGAAAAAAGAGAGGCCGCACCAAACGAAAGACCGATTTTGAAATAAGGCCCCGGAGTTGGAGAGTTCCCTTTCTCCAAATCAACCCAACTGCACGCTCGAAAATTCCGGCGCGTCATTCCAGATCGCAACAAAAAATCGGCTCCGCTAAATTTTGCGGAGCCGTTTCCACTCAAAAGGAGGGTGAACTGGGGGGTTCACAGGAGGGAAAACTTCAGCGTTCGCATCGCTCAACAAAAGGCGTAGCGCGTTTGAACCATCGCGCCATTCATGCGATTCAAATCCTGGTTCACGCGATGCTCCGCCTTCTTCAAAATCTCCTTGGTTTCCGCGACGCTGCGATGCAGGTTCCCGGCAATCTCTTCGAGGGTCATTCCCTTATAATGTTTGCACACAAACGCCTCTCGCTCCGGATGAGGCAGTTTGTTGATCGCCTCGATGATCAATCGTGTCGCCTCTGCTTTCCATTCCCGCGCCATCATAAGAGTACCCTCAATTCTCTGTTCCGTGGTTCTATCGCTTATTACGTTTCAAACGCCGCAAAGGTTCCAACTTTTTTGTTCAATCTCTTAGACGAATGCAGGGAGAAAAAGTTTGAAGTTAATTTCGCGATTTTTGTAAAAGTTTGTCAAGATAGGCGCCGACAAAAGCTGCCCCGAAGACGGGACGGCATCAAAAAGCGGAGGATCCGTTATGACATTCTCGAGGACGTTTATCCGGATATTTCTTGGCGCCGAGTTGTTGCTCGTTGGAACCCCGCTTCTCGCGCCGGCGCAGGAACCGCTATCCACCGCTGAGCTCATTCCGGAAGTGGTTCGCTTGCAGCTTCAAAACATCGATGCGCGATATCATTTCCGCTACGATGAAGAAGAAGTCACCGAAGACTTGGATGCGGCGGGCAGTCCAAAGCATTTCGAGACGATGTTGCTGCAGTGGTCTTTCACCGACTACGCCTCGTACGTGAAATATCTCTCCATGAACGGGGCCAATTATCCGCCTTCGGTCCTCGCGGAGCAGCAGGCGAAGATCGATCAACAAATGCGCGATGTTCAGTCGAAATCCGCCGACCAGCGGAGCGCGATGCGTGCGGAAATGGTCAAAGAGCGCGACAAGGAGAAGGATTTCATCCGCAGCTTGCCGAAGGCTTTCTTCTTCCACTATGCCGGCGAGCAGTCGATCAACGGACACCCGTGTTGGGTTCTTTCATTTACTCCGCGGCCCGGATTTCAGCCGCGGTCCCGCGAGACTTCTTTCCTGAAAACGCTTTCGGGAAAATTGTGGATTTCCCAAAACGAACATCAGTTGGCGCGGCTTACCGGAACTCTTCAAGAGGATGTCGATTTTGGCGCCGGTCTGTTCGGGAGCGTCAAGAAGGGATCGACCATCACGCTGGAACAGTTGCCGGTCCCGCAGGGTTATTGGTTTCCCTCGTTCACCGAAATTGAATTTCGCGCCAAAGTCGTGGTGAAGGGAGAAAACCGCACCGAGATCAGCCGATATAGTCACTACGAGCAAGTGTCGAATCCCCGAAAGAAGATTGAAGAAGAACCGCTCAAGTGA
>CAZIDA010000071.1:0-6325 GCA_964537865.1 uncultured Acidobacteriota bacterium | reverse complement strand
CTACGAGCAAGTGTCGAATCCCCGAAAGAAGATTGAAGAAGAACCGCTCAAGTGAACCGCGGCGGCGCAAGCACTTTTACCAGCGCTGTTTTTTCGAGGGAGGCTGTGGCGCGGGCACTCTTGCCTGCGCCGTTTCTGAATGTCGGGGCGGCGGCGGTTTTGCTTTCGCTTGCCGGCGCAGTCATTCACTGCGGAGACGCGCCGCGGCGGGCGGAGGCGGCGCAGAGAGAGCTTGGCTATTTTCAGAGCGCCAATCGAACTGAAAATCCGAGGCGCCCAAAGCGCGCCTCGGCTACCAGAGCATCTCATTCGCCGGCGGACAAGAGTGTCCGCGCAACAAATCTTGAGATGTTTTCAGGAAGTCAAATGGCCGTTGCCTCCGGCCTTGTGTTGAGATCGTTGGAGGCGTTCGATCTTGGGGAAAATCTCTTCAAGAAATTTGAGCAGCTCGCGGAGGCGTTCTCGCTCGCTTCGGAGCCCGAGTAATCTCTGATTGAACTCCAGCGGCAATCCCAAATCTTGCGCCACGGCATAAGCCAGGCGCGGCGGCGCCGGTTTCACGAGCTTGACGCCGGCATTCGGCTTGGAGACGGTCAGCACGATCTTCGCGTAGACATCCAGCACCGACCGGCCAAGAGTTCGGAGCTCCGCGGAATCCTCCTCACCCTCGTCTTCAAAAAACGCCACCTCTCCGCGAAGAACCTCCTCTTCCCGATTTTGATAAAGAATCTCGAAACGGCGGGATCCTTCCGTCAGAATATCGAGTCGTCCGTCCTCATATCGTTTGACGACCTCCGTAATGCGGGCGGCGCATCCCACCTCGGCGATGACCTCGTCTTGAACCAGAACCACGCCAAACTCGCTCTGCTGATCCAGACATCGACCGATCATCTCCTTGTAGCGCGGTTCAAAAATGTGAAGCGGCAGCGTGGCGCCGGGAAAAAGCACCACCTCCAGCGGGAAGAGCGGCAGCAGCGGATTCTCGTTTTTCATGGAAAGCGTCAACCAATTATTCAAGACGCCGGGATGAACCGGCTCACGATTCATCTCGGCGTCTCTCCATTCAGGACTCGAGTTCGATCTTCCTGCTATCGAGCGGCGCCGGCAGCGCGGGAGATCCCGGCAAACCGCTTGTTCACGACATTCCAGTCAATGCATTTCACAAAGGTGGACAGGTATTCGCCTTTCGTCGTTCCATAGTCGATCATGTACGCGTGTTCCCAGCAGTCGAGCGCCAAAATCGGCTCCTGATGCACGGGATATCCGATGTGATGTTCAAACAGGATGTAATGATGCAATTCATGATCGACGCGGCTGTGCGTGAGAATGACCCATCCCGGCGTGGAAGTGGCCGCGGCCTTCAGGTCAGCTTCCCAAGTTGGGTGAGAACCAAACGATTTCTTGATGGCATCAGCCAGCTCTTTGGAGGGCTCTCCGCCTTGCGGGCTGAGGTTTTCAAAATACATTTCGTGGAGGAAGGCGCCGTTAAAGGCGACCGCTTCCCGGCGCTTCAACTCCGAATACTCGCTGAAGCTGTAATTGGCGGTACTGCGATCGATGCCCTTCAGCTTCTCTTGAATCTCATTCAACTTCTTCACGTAACCCTGGTACAACCCAAAATGAGCCTTGAGCTGCTTCTCGCTCAGCCCTTCGAGCTTGCCCAGGAGATGGTCAAAGTTTCTTGCAACCACAGACATGACGTTCTCCTTTCCAGATGAGATGAAACTTGAGGCGCGCACCCCGCCCTCGCGGGACGAGCCTCCTTGTTGGCACGTCCGGACTCTCCAGACATTTTCGTGATGTCGAAAAATTCAATCCCATTATAACCCGTGACACCAAAAATCAACTCACGGGTTTATGCCGAGTCAATCGCTGCCTCGGTTTCACCGGACACTCACGCGGAGGAACATCCTCTCGCCTCATCTTGTTCCATGACCGGCTATTCAAAATCGCCAGCCAGCGAGGCGCGCTGTTCCGGGGTGAGCACGGTTCGTCCTTCGAAACCGGGATGATCGATGACCAAAGCGACCGTCACTTTCGGATCGCTGAACCAAGCCCGTTCCTCCGGAGAAAACGCGAAGCGCACGTACTGAACGGCGCTGATGCGGTCTTCCCGGCTGTGCCCGGCTTCGAAACGCGCATTCACGCGAGCCGGGCCGCCAAATTCGAAATAGACGCGGTCGCCGCGATCAATGCCTTGAAATCGATCCAGCGCCGGCTTGATGTCGTTCGGCTCCGTGATTTCCAACAGCATCGTCGCGCTCAACTCGTTGGCCGCGGGAATCAGCTCGTTGTACACGTCGAGCTCCTCTTGAATCTTCTCTTCGGCCACGAGCCGCTCCGCGCGAATCATTTCCTGAATTTGAAATTTCAGCGTCTCGCGGTTCTCGAAGATGAAACCAACCTTATCGCCCGCCGCCACTCGGCGATGCTGCTTCACCGCCATAATGGACTTTCGAAGATCGTCGCGAATCTTCTCGTACTCATCAAGGTTGCAGAGATCGTTTTTTGAAAGTGCTTTCATAAGTCGTATGCCTTTGCGAATAATTGAACGGGATGGACGGCGTCGCGGCCCGTCCCTTGCTTGATGCGAAGCCCCGACAACGGGCAGTCCGTGGCAATGTGTTCCGGCGCCGGCTCTTGAATTTCCTTTAACAGCGGGCGCGCCCATTTCATCGAGAGACCGTGATACTCCCGCTTCATGCCCCACGTCCCATCGATGGCGGAACAGCGCTCCACGACGGTCACCTGGGCCCCGGCCAATTGCAGCAGGTCTCTCGACTTGTATCCCAGGTTCTGAGCCTTCAAGTGGCAGGAGAGTTGATACGCCACGGTCCCCAATTTGCGCGCGAATTGCGTATTGAGCGCCCCTTCCTGCTGAAGCTTCATCAAATACTCGGCGCTGTCGAAGGTGTGCTGAGCCACCAGCCGAGCGTCGTCCGACTTCAACAACAACGGATACTCCTGCTTGAAGGTATAGCTGCACGTCGGTCCGGGGATCACGATGTCGTAGCCGGCGCGCACTTTTTCCGCAAGAAACTTGACGTTTTCCTCGGCGTTTCGAATTGCCGTCTTGAGATCGCCGCCGTCGAGCGCCGGCATGCCGCAACAGCGTTTGTAGCCGTCGATGACTTCAATCCCATTCTTCTCAAGAATCTTCGTGAGCGCTTTCCCGGTCTCCACGTCGCTGTAATTGACGGAGCAGGTTGAGAAGAGAGCGACCTTGCGGCGCTCCGGGCCGGCGCCGCCGGGACGCGGGCGCTTTTTCATCCAAGCAGAAAACGTCTGCGAGGAATATGTGGGAAGCAGCCAGTCACGATGGATGCCGACCAGTTTCTCCATCACAATGCGATTGAGACGATTTCGGTTGAGCCAATTGAAAATCGGAGCGGTCCAACTTCCCAAGCGGCCGATCCAGTCCGTCTCCGCCAGAATTTTATCTTGTCGCGACAGTCCCTTCTTCCGCGTCTGAACCAGTTTGTCGCGCATCATCATGCGCGGAAAATCGATCATCCAAGAGTGCGGCGGGGTGTAAGGACAATGATTGAAACAGAGCTTGCATTGAAAACAATCGTCGCCCACCACCCTCAGATCGTCGGCGTTCAGCTTGTCGACGTCGCCGTCGACGCGCTCTTCATCGATCCGTTTGAACAATTCATCGAAGGATGGGCATAAATTGAAACACCGTCGACATCCATTGCAGAGATCATAAACTCGCCGTTCTTCCTTCTCCAGCGCTGCTGCATCCCAGAATCTCTCCGATTGAATTTCATAACTCATAGGGGTCCCCGTGTGCGTGAGCCGAGAAATGCCTCCCTGTAGGAAGCGGGTTTATGAAGACCAGGAACAGACGTTAAGAAAAATCAAGGCGCTCCAATCGGTATGCGCTGACCGGAGCGCCTCGTGAAAATGGGTCCGTCGATCGATTAAGCAATCGCTTCGGACGGTTCTTTGCCGGCGATGGTCGACAGGCCTTTGGTAAAGCGGCCAGCGTGAGACTTCTCCGCCTTGGCCAACGTTTCAAACCATTCCGCCAATTCGTTGAATCCCTCCGTGCGCGCCGTCTTGGCCATGCCGGGATACATTTCGGTGTATTCGTATGTTTCCCCTTCGATGGCCGACTTCAGATTTGCCTCCGTGCCGCCGATCGCGACTCCCGTCACCGGATCTCCCACTTCGCGAAGGAAGTCCATGTGACCGAAAGCGTGTCCGGTCTCCGCTTCCGCGGTGTCGCGGAACAAGCCACCGATATCCGGGTATCCTTCAATGTCGGCGCGCCGCGCAAAATAAAGATAGCGGCGGTTGGCTTGAGATTCGCCCGCGAAGGCGTTCTTCAAATTTTCGAGACTCTTGGTGCCTTTCAAGCTTGCCATAATTTCTCCTCCTAGGTATCAGATGTGAGATTGTGAAAGTAGACCTCTCAATTCCTTTTCCTGACCCAAGGAACGAGGTCGGCGTTCCCCAAGTCTATCGCATCTCGCAATCCCTTCCAATCGCTATCGCGCTTTCGATCGCTGAGCACAGCGGGCGCATTCGCCGCTGAACTCAAAGTAGTGATTGCGGATGTGAAAATCGAATTTTCGGGCAAATCGCCGCTGAAACTGCTCCACAAAATTGTCTTCAATGTCGTCGATGCGGCCGCATTTTTCGCAGACAAAATGGGCGTGCGGATGACAATTTCCATCGAAGCGTTGGCGATTGTCTCCCGAAACAATCCGTCGAACAATCCCGATGCGGCTGAACTGGTCCAGCACCTGGTACACCGTTCCCAAACTGATCATGGGAAACTGCCGGCGCACTTCCGTGAACACCATGTCGGGCGTGGGATGGAAGTTTTCCCGCTGCAAGACTTGATAGATGGCGTGCTTTTGCGGAGTCATGCGCATGCCTCGGGCATTCAAATGCGACTTCAATTCGTCCGAGGAACCCAGCCGACCCTTCCGAGAGGCCTTGGCCCCTATCTTGGTTACTTCCTTATTCGGAATCATTCCTGGTAAGGATAATGGCCCGCGCGGTATTTGTCAAGCCCGATGTTGAGAAAAAATCGGAGAACGGTCGGTACGCATGGGTTCGTGCCATTTGCTGAGAAGCCCTAGGCAAAAAGAATGAGAACCATCGCCTTCAACACAGCGCATGACATCGCGGAGAAGATTGATTATAATCGGCGGCGTTTTCCATGTTTGATCCAGAGAGGACGAGGAAATTATGAGGGAACGACATCAGGAAATTCGGCGGCGGCGGCAACGTCGCGCCAAGCGACTGAAGTTGCGCGCCAAGGCTTCGCGGGCGCGGCACGCAAAAGCTCCGGCGGCGAGTTCTCCAGCCGCTCCTTCCGCCGAACCGGCCGCTTCCCCCGAAGCCTGATTCCGTCGGGGTCTTTCACAAGATGGACGTCAACTGCCCACGTATTTGGCGTAGAGTGATTTCGCCAACGCCGGGTCCTGCGTCCCCTGAATGATGGCCCGACCGTCGGCAAAAATACTGAGCGTGATGTCCTTCACGACACATCGAACCAGATAGGCATTCGCCTGCACGCTTCCCGCCGATGCAAGTTTCGCTCGGATTTCCTCCAAGCTGAGACGCTGTCGATGCGCCGGCAGCACTTCCACGGCATTCCGCCCACATAGCCGCAACGAGCGCGCGGCGTGACGGCTTTCCAAAAATTCAAATTGCCCTTTCCCGCAAGCAAGACAATCTTCTCGCCGAGCGGAGCGCAGATCCACTTCCCGGAAAGAATTCTTCCACACGTCAATGGTTCGATAGCTCCGAGCGACCCTCGCCGTTTGTCCGGTGAGAATCTTTATTGCTTCCGCCGTCTGCAGCGCGGCGATGACAGCGACCGCCGAGCCGAGCACGCCGGCCGTTTCGCACGTCGGCGCCGTCCCCACCGGAGGCAGCTCCTCAAACACGCAACGCAGACAGGGCGTCACTCCGGGCAACACGGTCATGGTGGCGCCTTCGCCGGCGACGGCGGCCCCATAAACCCACGGCGTCTTCAGTTTCACGCAGGCGTCGTTAATTAAAAATCGCGTCTCGAAATTGTCCGTGCCGTCCAGAACGAGGCTGGAATTCCGAATCAGGTGTTCGATGTTCGACGCGTTGGCGTCGAGCGCCATTCCGCGAATCTTGATTTCCGAGTTGATTTCCTTCAGCTTTTTTTCCGCGGCGATCGCCTTGGGGAGATGCTGGGCGGCGTCTTGCTCATCGAACAGCACCTGTCGCTGCAAATTCGACTCCTCGACGAAATCGCGATCCACCAAAACCAAACTTCCAATGCCGGCGCGCGCGCAAAGCTCCGCCGACATCGTTCCCAGCGCTCCTATCC
>CAZIDA010000070.1:9112-10285 GCA_964537865.1 uncultured Acidobacteriota bacterium | reverse complement strand
CCAACAGATCGTGAAGCAGGAAGTTGGGAAAGAACGGAACATCCTTCACCGGTTTGCCGGTGGCCTTCGCTTTTTTCTCGACGCTGATGGGGACACTCATCCCCAGCCGCTGCACCGATAAAAGATGGAAGGTGAGAAAGAGCGTGGCGATGCCTGGAAGAATGGCGATGTGAAATCCGTAAAAGCGCGAGAGCGTCGCTCCCGTCACGTCGTCCCCGCCGCGCAACAGACGGAGCATGAACTTGCCCACGAAGGGAACCACCCCCACGATTTCAGTCCCCACTTTGGTGGCGAAGAAGGAAAGCGTGTTCCAAGGGAGCAGGTATCCTGAGAATCCGAAAGCGAGTATCAGCACAAAGAGGAACATCCCCGACAGCCAAGTCAGCTCTCGCGGCTTTCGGTAAGACTTGAGAAAAAGCACGCTGAACAGATGAATGAACATCGCGGCAATCAACAGATTGGCGGACCAACTGTGGATGGAGCGCACCAACCACCCGAATTTCACTTCGGTCATGATGAACTGCACGCTTTCATAAGCCTCTTCAGCGCTGGGTTTGTAATAGAGCGTCAACAAAATGCCCGTGCCCACTTGCACCAAGAAAAGGAAGAGCGTCATCCCGCCGAAGTAATACCAAAGCGAATGCCGGTGATGAGGGACGGCCTTCTTGGTCATGAAGTGGCGCAGGCTCTCCAACTGCAGGCGCTGATCGAACCAGTTGTATAAACGGGAAGAAGATTGGTTTTCGTCGGCCATGATCATCCTTTCGAGACGACCACATTGTCGCCACGCAGATTAACTGTGTATTGTTCCAAAGGCCGGGGAGGAGGCCCGCTGATGTTCTTCCCCGTCAGATCATAGAGGCCGTTGTGGCAGGCGCACCAAATCTGCGAGGTCTCTTTCTTGTACTGCACCGTGCATTGCAAGTGAGTGCACACCGCCGAGAAAGCACGCAACGCACCGTCGGGAGTCCGAATCAGAATTCCCGGTTTGGTGCCGAATTTGAAGATGATCCCGGAGTTGGGTTTTATTTCGCTGGCCTTGCCGGCGACGACACTGGTGGTGACAGGTCCACCGGCCTTCGGCGGCGCCAGATATTTCAGAATGGGATAAAAAATCGCGATGGCCGACGCCCCGATCGACGTGGACAGAAACAGATTGAGGAAAGCTCGACG
>CAZIDA010000070.1:0-9012 GCA_964537865.1 uncultured Acidobacteriota bacterium | reverse complement strand
CGCCAGCACCCGGGGAAATCTTGGTGCCCGAGATTGTTCGGATAAGTTCCCCAATCGACATGCATGCTCGGGAAGACGTTCTGACAGTAAACGTCCTGGAGAGCGGCGATCGACGATTCGAGGACATCCCGCTTCTCCTGGAAAATCTGAGGATATTGATTCCGGTAAAAATTCTCGATCCCCGCTTTGATGGCCACGCGCGCGGCGGCCTGACTGGGATATTTTTGAGTGAGAATCGCCATCGCCTCTTTCTTGATGTACGGCAACGAAGGATCGACCTTCTTCACCAGCATCACTTCATCGATGGCCGGACCGGGCATCTTGAAGATGTGCGTGGGACGGTTGTGACAGTCGATGCAATCCATCGTGCGCATCGGCAGCTTGGAAAGTTGTTCCGCCGTGTACTTTGAATCCGCCGACACAAACGTGGTGGTCTTTCCCTGGGGATCGGTCAGTTGGACCCAGGGAATCACTTGCCGCTGCTTGTCGACCGCGATGTAACTCACCTTGTTCTGGCTGTACATGTGCCACCAATGGATTCCGCCGGCATTCCCGCTGGCCAGATCTCCACCGCCCACCTTCATGATCAAGACGGTCTTGAGCGGAGTGTTCTTTTCATCTTCCGAGAATTTCGTCTTGACGACGATTTGGTTTCCGATGAACTTCTCGGGCCAGTGACATTGCTCGCAGGTTTCGCGAGATGGTCTCAAATTCTCAATGGGCGTCGGAATGGGGCGGGGATATTTGTTGAAGGCCACGGCATAAACCTGATAGGTGCCGGACAACTTGGATCGAACAAACCACGAGGCCCCTGGACCGATGTGGCAACTGACGCATTGCACCCGCGAATGCGGCGAGTTCAAGTAGGCCGTGTATTCCGGCTTCATGACGGTGTGACAAGTCTCCCCGCAGAACTGCGAGGAATCCATTTCCTGAACCCCTTTGTAGCTCACCGTTGAGAGAATCAGGATGTTCGCCAATGTAACCATTCCGAAGACGGTGACCACATGGCGCACCCGCCGGTCGTTGAAATTCAAGACGGGGTAGGGGACCGCTTGCGCCTGTTGCTGTTTGAGTGCGAGGCGGCGCTTCCTCCCGAGAAACATTCCCAGCGGGATGACCACCAACCCGAATACGAAAATGCCGGGCAGAGCCACGAACGCGATGATGCCCGCATAGGGGTTGTGAAAATAATTCATCGCGTCCAGCATGAACATCACGATGATGAACACCGAGACCACGGTGCAGGTCACCGCCCCCCACAGGCTCAGCCAATGGCTCCCCATCGTGAGGATGAAATTCAGAATGCTGAACCAGATTCTTTGGAAGAAGGAGGGCTTCTGTACTTCCGAATTAGAATTCATTCCAAGACCTCAGGACCTTCCGCCCACTCCAATTGCGGGGCAGGGGCCTCTGCTCAAATCCCGTTATGATAAACAATGAATGATTATTACCATCATACTTGAATAAAAACAATCGAACGATCCGATCATTAAGAAACACTCAAACTGCGTCTTGCGGTTCGCGCTCTTCCCGGACCTTTGATCCTCGTTTCGCGATATTCACCCGCGCCCACTCACATCCGAGGATCTTCAGCGCAATTTCACCGGTACCGCTTCGTAACGCCCTTCGACATCCCATTGAGACAAAAGGCTGCACATCAAAAGGTGTCCGTGAAAAAATGAGCAAATTAGACTCCAAAATTTGAATCGGCTCATAATCTTCCAAAGAGATTGATTTTTATTGCGGTTATTTCTTTTGTCGCAGGCGCAGCGTTTCATATACACGTTGAATTTTGGGAGGTGTTGCGTTGCGGGTGTTGCATTCTATCTCGTCTGTATGCGGATCGGGATGAGAAATGATCGCGGGAGGTTCGGCTCGGATCAATCAGAATAAAACTGGCCAGGCTTCCCACCATGCTGAGGGCTGGTTGGAGGTGGAGCCCTTCACCAAACGAGGAGAAAGGTCAGGACCCCACTCATGGAAGCCTGGTCAAAGGAGAATCTCATTTCTGAATCAAAGAGCATTTCTCGGCAGAGGAGCATCGATCATTCACTGCCGCTTCGCGCGTAGCTGGGGTACGTCTCAAAGGGAGCGGTTTGTTTCGCGGGAAGCGTACCATCTGCCTCAGGCGCGACCTTCCCTTCCGCCTCCAAGAAGATTGGCAGATAACGAACGGCCTGTGAAAAAATGACGAATCCGAATGAGACGAGCAGCACCGTGATCATGATTTCGAGGAAGCTCGGAAAGTAATTTGTTTGCGAACCGCGAATCAATCCGGTGATCGACACATTCAGCCGGTTCATCACAAAGCCGAGAATCACCATCACCGAACAGGCAAACAAACCAAAACTGTGCGTGCGGATTTTTCGAAAAGCCAAAAGGACCATGGGGACCACGATGCCCATTCCGACTTCAATCCAAAAGAGAATCGATTCCTGAGTCCACTGGAAGAGGTAATGCCAGGCGCGCCGCATGTGAAGATCCTCCAGCTTCATGATCAAAAGTACGGCCAACACAACCGCCGCGATCTTGCCGAGGTCCGCCAAAAGATTCATCTCCAGTTTCTTCTTGAAGGCGCGATTGCTGAGATAGGATTCGAAGATAATCATGCACAGACCCACGGCGATTGAAGAGACGAAGAAGAGGATCGGTAAAAGGGGTGAGTACCATAGCGGATGCAGCTTGCTGGGCATGATCAAGAAAAGCGAGCCCAAGGAGGACTGATGCAAGGTCGAGAGAATCACGCCCAAGATAACCAGCGGGATGGTTATGGCGTGAATGACTTTTAACGGGCGTTGCAGCTTGAATTTCTCGAAGACGACGGGGCTGAACTCCAGGGCCAGCACCGTGGTGTAGAGCATGACGCACCAAGCCACTTCAAACATGACCGAGTGCGGATTCCAGAAGATGATAGCGTGCCAGATGCGCCAGGGTCGCCCCAGGTCCACCAGCAGCGCCAGAATAACCAGGAGGTAACCGAGAAATGCGGTCAACACCGTGGGCCGAATGATGGGCCGAAACCGCTCCACGTTGAAGATGTAGACGGCCGCGCAAATGGTGAATCCGCCCGCCGCCAGTCCGACGCCGCACAGGAGATCGAAGCCGATCCACAATCCCCAAGGAAACAAATCCGACATATGACTGACCGGCCCGAGTCCTTGTGTGAACCGGACGAAGAGCGCGTACGCGCCCACCACAAAGAAAAGCGCGGCGCCCGCTTTCCAAAAAGTGATCCGAAGAGAGCGAAGGTTGCTGAATATCATGATGGCGTCCTTTCCAAAAAAATCATGAAATCACGAAACGACGAACTCTGTTGTTCGTCGACGGCCAGCGGCGCAACTACGGTTTCTTCTTCCTGGCAGTCTCCGATCGCCTTTTTGCTCCTTCCGCCTTCAGCACTTCCTCACGCCGGTTTGTGATCCACCAGATTCCGAAGAGCAAGCTCGACCCAACACCGACAAAGCTGGGAATCTTGGAAAGCACCTTCCAGGTTAAAGTCGGCAGCGGTTCTTTCAGGAGGTCGGTTCGGAATCCCAATTTCTCGAACGGCACGTCCGAGATGAAGATCACCGCAGTCCCGCCGACTTCGCTGAGCCCGTAAATGTGATTCACATACTTTCGCGGCTCTTGCCGAATGCGGGCCTGCGCTTCGCGAATCAAATCGTCGCGTTCGCCGAAGGTGGTGGCGCCGGTGGGGCAGGCCTCCGCGCACGCCGTCGGCAGACCGTTGGCCACGCGGTCTTTGCACATGACGCATTTCCGCACTCGCGGGAAGACGTTGCTCCATTCGTAGCGCGGAATTTGAAAGGGGCAGGCGGCCATGCAATAGCGGCAGCCGATGCACTTCTTCTCGTCGTAAATCACCGGCCCTTCGCTCGTCTTCTGAAGCGCGCCCACCGGGCAGACCGAGACACACGTCGGCGTCTGGCAGTGCAGGCACATCTTCCGGACGAAGCGATCGCTGCGCTCCATCACCTTGGTGTAGGTCGCCGCGGTGAGATCTCGATCTTCGTTCGCGGGCAAGTTGTTCTGCGCCTTGCAAGCGGCTTCACAAGACCGGCATCCAATGCATTTGGTGATGTCAATCAATAATCCCTTGGACATGTCAAAACACCTCCGTCAGGATTTGTGACCGCTCCGGTTCGAGAATGAAAAAAGATTTGGAGAGTTCTTCCAGCAGAACATGATGCCGCTCGTCGGTCCAGGAGTGACCCAACCACGATTCGGCGGCCGGGGGCGGCGAAGGAACCTCCACCTTCTCCGACAGGAATTGCTGGAGCTTATTCAACTCGCGCACTTCCCATCGAACGGCTTCCTCGCTCGACAACAGTTCCCGAATGTTCCGCGAAATGTTCTCAGGCCGAATTTCGCAAACCCATCCTGCGTCGAAAGGGCTGGCGTGCAACGACTCCGGGTGGATGAGCAGATCCATGTTGACCTGAGTCACCACTCCGTCGCTCGGCGCCGGGAGAAAGATTCTGTGAGAACCGACCCGGACCATGAACAACGGAGCGCCCTGTTGAATTCGCTCTCCGATCTTGGGGAACTGAAGCCCTTCGATTCGCCCCAGAATGCGTTGGGCCAAATCATCCAGGCCGACTCGCGCCTTCGTCGGAGAGCTGAACTTGATCCATGTGTGGCCGTAATGGAAAAAGAGCGATGGAGGAACGCTGATCGGGCCGGTCGAAAGCGGCGGCGCTGCCGGATTTCCCGACTTCACAGAACTCGAATGGCTTTCGCTGCGCCGCGCCTGGTACCTCTGAACGATATAATCCAGCAATAAGAATGCGACGATCGTTAGAACCACAAAAATAGCTACCATGAGTGCGTCCTTTCTTAGAGGAAAGCCTCTCCTCGCTCTTCCGCAGCCACGCAATTCCATTTCTCCCGAGAGGCCGCCTCAGCATTTTGTTCCAGGGGCTGCGAATTGAATCCGTATGATGATGAAGAGATTTCATTTCAATTTCTCCGTCGGAGGAGTTGTTTTCTCGGCTCGGGCCTTTGCTGACTTTCTCCAAAGCCGAGCTTTGAGTCTCTCAACGGCTTGAGGAGCAACGTATGAAATGATGAAGCCGTAGAACAACAGCACGCCGACCAACAGAATGAATCGACCGCTTAGAATAACGGTTAGGAGAAATGCGAAGATCCAACCCATGACCCGCTCCGACCAGGAGGCCGGCGCCGGTGAAGTGCGCGCCGGTGAATCGATGGGTGCCGCTGTTTGAGCGTTGTCGGTGTCGGAAGGCGACACCTCCAAAGAAGCCGTGGCGATCGCCATGACGATCAGGATCATTGCCAGGCCCGCTATGAAGATCATCCAGAAATTCTTGATTGTCTTTTCGTCAGACATTGGAATCTCATTTCCATCCAAACGCCGCGACACACCATCTACTAAAGCAAGCCGTCGGCCAAGCAAAACCGAGGTTGGCTCGATCTTCAGGAGTCCATGAAATTGTTCGAGTTAAATTCTCGGAAGGGCAGGTTTGTTCTCTTGAGGTTTGGCGTGTCGCAGACAATTTGTCGGCGCCTCCGGCGCTCACCTCGAGCCGCTAGACATATTGTCTGAAGGAAAGGAGTTGAAGAAAAATTCAGGGCGAGGCCGCCGCAGGCAGTTTTTTTTATGGCTTGAAGCGATTGCCCAGGCAACAAAAAGTTTTCTTTTGTAATCTGTGGATGACTGGTACAATTTTTGAGAATTGAGATTTTCCGAGATTTGTATAGCAAGTCGACAAAACCTTGCTTTCTTAGCAAGCATTTTGCAGTCGCGTTGCTCATGCATGAGTTCCATTTGGTTGCGGCCTCAGGCCGCTCTGTGTTCCGGGGTTTGATGACTCGCTGTCTCACGATCTCTTCGTGACGCGGCTGAATCCTGCCCGATAAGAGACAGATGTCCAATTTATCGACACATCTTCTTTTCATGGCTAGACCACCCAGCTAAACAGATTTTCAATCCACTGAAATTAGCTTTTTCACCAGTTACCTGAATTCCAGGACGGAGGATGCTGCTGTGATTGAAGTCGATCATATAAGTAAACGTTACGGTCCCAAGGAAGCGGTCAAGGATATTTCCTTCAAGGTTCAGGATGGGGAAATCCTAGGTTTCTTGGGCCCGAACGCCGCGGGAAAGACCACCACCATGCGTATCTTGACGGGATACATTCCGCCCACGTCGGGAACGGCGCGGATGGCCGGTCTGGATATTCTCAACCAATCGTTAGAAGCGCGAAAGCTGATCGGATACCTTCCCGAGAATCCCCCGCTGTATGGCGAGATGACCGTGGAAGGCTATCTTCATTTTATAGCCAGGATCAAAGGCATTGCGGCGGGAGATCGTCAGCGCAAAGTGGACGAAGTGATGAAGCGGTGCCGGCTGTCGGACGGTTCCGGCGGCGCCGACGATTATCGCCTCAAATTGATCAAACATCTTTCCAAAGGATATCGTCAGCGCGTCGGGCTGGCGCAAGCGTTGATTCACGATCCCAAAATTTTGGTGTTGGATGAGCCGACCGTGGGATTGGATCCGAAACAGATCATCGAGGTCCGGGAGTTGATCAAGGGACTGGCGGGCTCGCACACCGTCATCCTTTCGACGCACATCCTGCCGGAAGTTTCGATGACCTGCCATCGCGTGGTCATCATCAATCAAGGAAAGATCGTGGCCGAAGACTCTCCCGAAAATCTAACGCATCAGCTTCGCGGCATCGATCGTTTGTTGGTGGAAATGAAAGGACCAGGCGAGGCGATGGGAGAGCGCTTGAAATCATTGCCGGGAGTTCGAGGAGTCTCCGTGACGCCGCTCAGCGAGAAGGATGCTTTTGAATTGTCGCTGGAGACCAACGGCGACCGCGCGGTTCGCAACGTTGTCGCTCGAACGGTGATCGAACAGGGCGGAGAATTGTGGGCGCTGCGGCCGGTCTCGATGAGCCTGGAAGACATCTTTCTGGAACTCACCACTTCGGAAGAGCCGGCGCCAGAAAGTTCCGAAGGGAAGGAGGCCAAGCAATGAAAAACATCTGGGCGATTCTGCAACGCGAGTATGCGAATTACTTCGTCTCGCCGATTGCCTATGTCGTCATCACTATCTTCTTGCTGGTGATGGGTTACTTCTTTTACAACATCCTGCGGTTCTTCATCCAAAACGCGATGGTGGCCATGATGCAATCGCAGCAGATGGGCGGGGCCGCGCCGCCGATCGACATTCCTTCGTTGGTCGGTCGCGACTTCTTCGGCATCCTGTCAACGGTGCTGCTGTTCATGTTGCCGATGATCACGATGGGCTTGTTTGCCGAGGAGAAGAAGCAGGGAACCATCGAACTGCTGATGACCTCGCCGCTGACCAGCTTGCAGGTGGTGTTGGGAAAATTCTTGGCGTCGCTGGCGTTCTTCCTATCGATGCTGGCGCCCACGCTGCTTTATTTTGCGGTCATGCAGATCTACAGCCAGCCGCATTTTCCTTGGGCGCCGATCTTAAGCGCGTACTGTGGGGTCCTTTTTCTGGGCGGCGCGCTGATTGCGTTGGGAGCGTTCATCTCCACCCTGACGGAGAATCAGATCATCGCGTCGGTCAGCACCTTCGGCGTCTTTCTGATTCTTTGGGTGCTGGATTTTTCGACGCGCTCCAGCGACACCAAATTCGGCGAAGTGATCAGTTACCTTTCGGTTTTGAATCACTACGATGACTTCTCCAAGGGAGTCATCGACACCACTCACATCATTTTCTATCTCAGCTTCATAGCGTTTGCGTTGCTGTTGACCCTGCGATCCTTCGAATCGCAGAGATGGAGGCAGTAGGCGATGACAGAATCCGTTCTCAAACGCGCCAGCCGGCCTGCCGGTGGGCTGGGGCTTCTGGCGCTCATCCTCAGTGGCATCCTGTATTCGGCCCATTCCATCATGGATTGGACGGTGATCACGGCCTTGGCGGTCGGCGCCGCGCTTCTTCTCTTTTATTTGATTTTCAATTACCGGGGATTGTTGGCGAACTGGAAGCTGCGTTCCACGCAGTACAGCGCCAATACCTTGGCCACCCTGCTGGTCGTGCTCGCCATTCTCGGCTTGATCAATTTTCTGGGAGCCCACCATCACAAGCGGTTCGATTTAACGACCAACAAATTGTTCAGCCTTTCCCCGCAAACCATCAAAATCTTGAAGAGCCTCAAGAACGATATCCGGGTGGTTTATTTCGATCAGTCGGAAGGTCAATCGATCCGGGATTTGGTGCGCGAGTATATGGCGCAGTCCCCACATCTGCAGTATGAATTCTTGGATCCTCAAAAGAACTTGCAGCGGGCCCGGCAATATAACGTTCGCACCATTCCCACCCTTGTCGTAATCAATGACGCCAATCCGAATCAGCGGCAGTTGGTGACCGATCCCTCCGAAGAAAACCTCACCAATGCCATCGTGAAGCTGACGCATCAAAAGCAGAAGGTCATTTACTTCACGGTGGGGCACGGCGAGGAATCGACGGACGCCACCAGCGCCGAAGGACTCTCGACGGCGAAGAAAGGCTTGGAGGATCAAGGCTACGAGGTCAAGACGCTTAACTTGACTCAAACCAAAACCGTTCCGGAGGACTGCTCCGTGCTCGTGACCGCGGGGCCGAAGTACCCGTTTCTTCCACCGGAGATTTCGGCCATCGACGCTTACGTGGACGAGGGCGGGAAGTTCCTGCTATTGATCGATCCGGAAACGAATCCCGGCTTCGACAGCGAGTTTCAGAAGTGGAAAATCCAAGTCGACAACGACGCCGTGGTGGACGCGAGCGGCATCGGGCAGATTCTGGGCATGGGGCCCGCCGCGCCCATCGTGACGCAATATTCGGATCAGCCTATCGTCAAGGATTTCAATCGCACCATGACCATCTTTCCCTTGGCGCGGTCGGTACGCGTGGGCGACAACCAGTCGGCTTTTACCGCCACGTCCTTGTTCAAGACTTCGCCGAACAGTTGGGGAGAGACAAACTTGAACGAGCGGCCGCTGAAGTTCGATAAGGGCAAAGATTTGGAA
>CAZIDA010000069.1:0-10424 GCA_964537865.1 uncultured Acidobacteriota bacterium | reverse complement strand
GTGTCGATGCCTGTCCAAGCGGCGCGCGTCAGATGTCGTCTCGGCGCCTTGCTGCAGAAGAAGTTTTCAACGAGATCGAGAAGGATGCGGTCTTTTATGAGGACTCCAAGGGCGGCGTCACTTTCTCCGGCGGCGAGCCGTTGATGCAGCCGCATTTTCTCAAGGCATTGCTTCAAGCGTGCCAAGCCCGCGGCATTCACACCGCGGTCGACACTTGCGGTTATGCGCCCTTTGAAAATCTCCGGGAAGTAGCGCCGCTGACAAATCTTTTTCTCTTTGACTTGAAATTCATCGACGAGGCGCGACACATCCAGTTCACCGGGGTTTCGAATCAGCTCATCCTCGAAAATCTTCAATCGCTCGGAAGAATTCACAATCATCTTTGGATTCGCATTCCCGTCATCCCCGGTGTCAACGACAGCCCGGACCAAATGCAAGCGATGGCGCGCTTCGTCGCGTCGATTCCTGGCGTCGAGCAAATTAATCTGCTCTCCTACCACACGACCGGCATCCACAAGTTCAAACGCCTGGGACAAGAGTATCGCCTACCCGAAGTTGAGCCGCCTTCCATTGATTCCCTCGAAGCCATGGTGAGAGAATTCACGTCATTGGGGCTGGACGCCAAAATAGGAGGCTGAGTCAGTGAACGCCAGAACGCATAAACTCAGACAGGGAAGTCTGGACGCCAAGCCGTCCATTTCGCCGGAGCGCGCCGTCTTGATGACGGAGTTCTACCAAGCCAACGAGGGAAAGTATTCGGCCGCGGTGATGCGCGCAAAATCTTTCTATCACCTCTGCGAGCGCAAGACGATTTACATCGGCGAGGACGAGATCATCGTCGGCGAGCGCGGGCCTGCGCCTAAAGCCACGCCCACGTATCCGGAGCTGACGTGCCACAGCTTGGAAGATTTGCGGATTCTCAACTCGCGTCCCAAGACGAGCTACGCCGTCGACGAGGAGTGCTTCAAGATTTACGAGACGAAGATCATTCCGTATTGGCACGGTCGCGCTATTCGCGATCGGATTTTCGAAAACCTGCCGCGCGAATGGAGAGCGGCGTACGACGCCGGATTATTCACAGAGTTCATGGAGCAGCGCGCCCCCGGACACACGGTGCTCGACGATAAGATTTATCGCCAGGGCATGCTCGACTTCAAGCGCGACATCGCGGCGTCCGTGGCGGCGCTCGATTTCTTGAACGATCCCCAATCCTATGCCAAGGCGGAAGCGCTGAAGTCCATGGACATCGCCTGCGACGCCGTCATTCTCTTTGCAAACCGGCACGCGCAATTGGCCGTGGAGATGGCGGAGCACGAGTCCGATCCGGCGCGTAAGAGGGAGCTTCAAAAGATCGCCGACGTTTGCGCTCACGTTCCCGCCCATCCGCCGCGCGATTTCCACGAAGCGCTTCAAGCTTATTGGTTCTGTCACCTCGCCGTCATCACGGAGCTCAACGGTTGGGATGCGTTTAACCCCGGACATCTCGATCAGCATCTGCTGCCGTTTTACAAGAAGGGCCTGGCCGACAGCTCGCTGACGATGGAGAGCGCCCGCGAATTGCTGGAAGCTTTTTTCGTGAAGTTCAACAATCATCCGGCGCCGCCGAAAGTCGGAGTCACGGCGGCCGAAAGCGGCACTTACACCGACTTCGCCAACATCAACATCGGCGGAATGCTGGCCGATGGATCGGACGGCGCCAACGAAATTTCCCGGATGCTTCTCGACATCGTCGACGAGATGCATCTTCTCCAGCCGAGCACGAACATTCAGTTGTCGCGTAAGAGTCCCGACATCTTTCTCAAGCACGCGCTGAGCGTGGTGCGCAGGGGATACGGATTTCCGTCTCTCTTCAACGCCGACGCCGTCGTGGAAGAGCAGTTGCGCCAGGGAAAGACGGTGGAGGACGCGCGCGCCGGCGGATGCAGCGGCTGTGTCGAAGTCGGCGCGTTTGGGAAAGAAGCCTACATTCTCACCGGATATTTCAATCTGGTGAAGATTCTTGAGCTCACGCTGCACAACGGCATCGACCCGCGCACCGGCGCGCAGCTTGGGTTGACCACTGGGAAGCCGGAATCGTTCACGAATTTTGACGCGCTCTTCAAGGCTTTCAAGAAACAGCTCCATCACTTCGTCGAAATCAAAATTCGCGGCAATCAGCTCATCGAGCGCATGTACGCCGGCGACATGCCGGCGCCGTTTCTCTCCGTCCTCACCGACGACTGCATCCGCAAGGGCGTCGACTACAACGCCGGCGGCGCGCGGTACAACAATACCTTCATCCAATTGGTCGGGCTGGGAAGCCTCACCGATTGCTTCACCGCCGTTCACCACATGGTGTTCGATGAGAAAGCAATCGCTCTGAAAGATCTCGTCAGCGCGCTCGGCAAGGATTTCAAAGGACAGGAAGTGCTGCGCCAGCGGCTCGTCAATCGCACGCACAAATACGGCAACGACGACGACTACGCCGACGACATCATGCGGCGAATCTTCCAAAGCTGCTTCGAGGAGATTGACGGCCGACCCAACACCAAGGGAGGCCACTATCGCATGGAGATGCTGCCGACGACCTGCCACATCTATTTCGGTTCCGTCACGGGCACCATGCCGGATGGGCGCAAGGCCGGCCTGCCGCTCTCCGAAGGAATTTCACCGGTGCAAGGCGCGGATCGGCGCGGTCCCACTTCCGTTTTCAAATCGGCGGCGAAGATGGATCACATCAAGACCGGGGGCACGCTGCTCAACATGAAGTTCAGTCCGTCGCTGGTCACGGGAGACGACGCGCTCGACAAGTGGGCGCACCTCGTTCGGAGCTATTTCAAGATGGGCGGACATCACGTGCAGTTCAACGTCGTGCGCGCCGAAACGCTGCGGCAGGCGCAAGCCCATCCGGAAGCGCATCGCGATTTAATCGTCCGCGTCGCCGGATACAGCGATTACTTCTGCGACCTCCCCGTTGAGCTGCAAGACGAAATTATCGCCCGGACGGAGCACGAGGGGTTCTGACTCGGAAGCGCAGATGGCGCCTGGAGCGAAGCAACCATCTGGTTTTTTGGACTCGTTGTGACCTCTCCCAGCATCGAAGAGAAATTGTCAGGTTAAAATTTGTGCAAACAGTCTTGATTAGCGATAGACTTGATTCCAAGTTATAAGACTCCTGTAGGGAGAAACGGATGAGCACGCAACCCAAACCGCTTGAAGAATTAGTCAAAGAATTACCTCCTGACTGGCGAGCCGAGGTCAGAGACTTTATCGAATTTCTGCTTGATAAAAGGACGCGAAAGGCCGGAGGAAAGCTGCGTCAAGATTGGGCGGGTGCGTTACAAGAGTATCGCGAGCAATACACGTCGCTGGAGCTTCAGAAAAAGGCATTGGAATGGCGGGGTGACTGATGTATCTGGTCGACACCAACATTTGGCCGGAACTTCCCCCCATCCTACAAAACGGAAACGCTACCGATGCGTTTCGTAAGTTCACCCCGGGCGGGTGGCTAGGTAAAGTCGGCTTAGCGTTTTCCCTCGGCGTCGCTCCTCATCCTGAGCAAAAATACTCAAGATGATGAGTAAACTGTCAATCCCCTTCCACCGCCGTTCACAATTCTCTTAGAGCCACGGCCACGCGGGCGCGGGCGGCGCGAATGGCCGGGGGAACGCCTCCAGCCATGCCCATAATCAATGCGAAAATCAATCCGCCTAACAGGAGCGGCGGAGTCACGCGGAAGGCAAAGGCGAGGTGAGAGAAAGTCTGCCAATTCATGGTGCCCGTGGTGACGCCGTTTAACGGAAGAACGGCGGCGCAGCCGAGCGTGCCTCCGACCAGCGCGATGCACAGCGATTCAAAGACAAACGAGGCCACCACACTGCCGGCGCGAAATCCCAAGGCACGCATGGTGGCGATCTCGCGGGAGCGTTCCGCCACCGCGGAATACATCGTATTGAGCGCGCCCAGCACGGCGCCAATTCCCATGATGAAGGCCACCATCGCGCCCAGCACCTGAATCAGCGTGGTGATCTGCTGCGACTGCTTCTCGTAATACTCGATCTCCGGCTGCGTGGTGAGCGTGAGCCGCGGATCGGAGGTCAGCGCATCTTTGAACCGTTGGAAAGCCGCGGGCGAGGTCAACCGCACCGTGACGGACTGAAAAATATTTTGCGGGCGCTTGTAAACGTTGTTGAGTATGTTGGCGTCGCACCACACTTCCGAGTCGAAGGCGCTGCCGCCGGCGTCAAAGATGCCGACCACGCTCCAGGTTCCGCCGCCGAATTTCACGGTGTCTCCCAAATCAAGACCCGCATACGAACCGGCGGCGTTGCGGCCCACCACCAACTCGTTCAGACCCGGATGAAAGAAACGTCCGGACACGATTTTGATGTTGCGGACTTCCAGCGCCTTGGGCGAGACGCCTCGCACTTGCACGGTCGCGTCGGTGCCGGTGGCCTTGAGCGGAAAAGGCGCGATGACTACGACCTCCGGGCTGACGATTGGTCCGGTGGCGTCGCGCGCCACACCGGGAGCATCTTCGATGACGCGCACTTGATCGAGCGAAACGGCGCTCATCATTTCCGCGGTGGCGCCGCCGCGCAGCACGATGGCATTGCGCGGCGAACCCGACGCCACCAGCGTCAGCTTGAATCCCCGCGCCAACGACAACATCGCGACGAATACGCCCACGGTACCGGCAATGCCGAGGACCGCCACAATGGCCGACATCCATCGCACGCGCAAACTGTTTAGGTTGTAACTCACCGGAATCGCCATCGCTTACACTCTCCGCAAAGCATCCACCACTTTCAATCGCATCGCCGACAACGCCGGCAAAATTCCCGCCGCCACGCCCACGCCCAACGTCAGCACCGCGCCAGTGATCATCGCCTCCGGCGGCAAATAGAAAAGCGCCAACAAACCGTGCGTGGGATCACCTTGCATGGAAAACAGTTTTGCCAGCAGCAAGCCCGCGCCGCCGCCGAGGCCCGCCACCAATAACGACTCCAGCAACACCAGGACCAGCACGAAGCGATCGGAAAATCCGATCGCCTTCAGCACGGCCAGTTCGCGCACGCGTTCGCGCACCGCAATCGCCATGGTGTTGCCGGACACCAGCAACAACGTGAAGAAAACGACCACGCCGATGCTCAAAATCAGAAAGCTGATGTTCCCGGCCTGCTTCACGAACGACGCCGCAAAAGATTTTTCCGTATCGGTCTTCGTTTCCCATGGCGAATTGGCGAAGCTATCGTCGATGGCCTTGGCCACGCGAGCGGCGTCATCGGGGTTCGCGATCCTCACCACGTACCAACCGACCAATCCATGCCAATAGGAATTCTCGCGCTCCTCGAGATATTTGTAGTGAAACAAAAACTGCGAAGTGTCGTCTTCCGCACGTTTCCCGGTATAAATGGCGCGGATATTGAATTCCCAAAGTCCGGCGAAAATGGTTCCTTTGATGGGAATGCGGTCGCCGAGTTTCCATCCGAAGCGTTTGGCCAGCGAGGCGCCGACGATGGCGCCTTCGCGGTCGGCCATAAAGGCGCGCCATTGATCGTCCGGAATTATGTACTCGGGATACATGGATCGATAGGCATCGTCATCGATGGCTATTTGCGGAAAGAAGTTTTTCTCGTCTTGGTAAACGCCGCCGAACCAATTTTGGTGAGACACGGCTGTCACACCGGGGATGCGCGACAAGCGATCCTGATAGGAAATGGGCAGCGGTTGAATGAGAGAAACTTTGTTGATCACGACCAAGCGGTCGGCGCCGGCTATTTGAATTCCCTGATTGAATGCGCCGCGCACAATCGCCAACAGTCCAAACAGAAACAACGCGACCACAAAAGAGAGAGCCGTGAGTGTGGTCCGAATCTTTTTCCGGCGGAGATTGGCAAAGATCAAGCGCACGAACTTCATGCTCTTCCTCCTGCGCTCTCCGTCTTGCGCGCTTCGACGAGCACGCCCTTGTCGAGATGCAACAGCGCTTGCGCCCGCTCCGCCGCCAGCGGGTCGTGCGTCACCAGCAGCACCGTCTTGTGATGTTCATGAACGAGACGGTCGATGAGATCGAGAATTTCACCGGCGCTGCGACGGTCCAGATCACCGGTGGGTTCATCGCACAGCAAGAAAGTCGGATCGGCCACGATGGCGCGGGCAATGGCGACGCGCTGTTCCTGGCCGCCTGAAAGTTGCCGCGGAAAATGGCGCATGCGGTCGGCCAGGCCCACGATTTCCAGCGCCGCCTCGACGTGCTGCCGGCGCTGCGATTTGGAAAGTTTCGTTAGCAACAACGGCAGCTCCACATTCTGAAACGCGGTCAGCACGGGAATCAGATTGTACATTTGGAAAATGAATCCCACGTGGCGGGCGCGCCAGGCGGTCAGCTTGCCGCCGGACATGTGCGTAATCTCATCGCCGGCGACCGTGATGGTGCCCGCGGTCGGCAGATCCAGCCCGCCGAGCAGATTGAGCAAAGTGGTTTTGCCGGAGCCGCTGGGCCCCATGAACGCGACAAAATCGCCGGCGTCCACATCGAGGTTCAAACCTTGCAGCACGTGAATCTCTTCGCTGCCGCGCTGATATTTCTTGTCCAGCCCGCGCACTCGAATCAAGCCCGAGCCGTTGCCATTTCCGTCGACTCTCACCATGACGATTATTGTCTCCTCACTTGCGCTCGTTCGCCGTCGCGCAGACCCTCGAAACCGGCGATGACCACTTGGTCGCCCACGGCCACTCCCGCGGTGATCTCCTGCTCCGAGCCATTCGTATTTCCAAGGCTCACAGCGCGCCGCTCCACCCGCCCATCCCGAAAGAGATAAACCACCGGCTGTCCGTTTTCATTCTTCACTGCTGCTTGCGGCACCAAAACTTTCACGCCTTCGGAGGCGGCGGTCTTCGATTCATTTCCTAGAAATGTCACTTTCACTCCCATGTCCGGGAGAATGCGCGGGTCGCCCAAGCGATCAAACGCGATGCGCACTTTCACGGTGGCTTTCTGCCGGTCCGCCGTCGGAATGATGGTGCGCACCTTCGCCGGAATTTTCCAATCCGGATAAGCGTCGAGCACGGCGATCACCGGCATGCCCGGAACGACGCGCGCAATGTACGATTCGTTCACGTCGACTTCAATCTCCAGAGAATTCATGTCGACGACGGTGGCGATGCCGGTGCGCGTGAAGCCGCCGCCCGCTGAGATCGGCGACACCATCTCGCCCACCTGCGCGTCCTTCGAAACCACGATCCCGCTGAAAGGCGCGCGCACGACGCAATTGTCGAGATCCTGCTGCGCCACGGCAATGAGCGCATCGGCCGCTTTCACTTGTTCTTTGGTCAACATGATTTTGGCGCGCAGACTGTCGGCGGCGGTGCGGGCATTGTCCAGGGCTTCGGTGCTGGTGACGCCTTCTTTCTCCAGAGTCCGGGCGCGATGCAGCTCGCGCTCCGCGTTGGCCAATTGCACTTCCAAATCCGCTTCCGCCGCGGCCGTAGCGTCGCGATTCGATTTTGCGGAATTCAAACGCACCCGCGCGTCTGACTCATCCAGGACGGCGAGCACCTGGCCCTCTTTCACGTGCATGCCCTCGTCCGTCAACACCTGGAGAACCCGCGCGGTGATTTTGGCGGCCACGGTCGCCTTGCGGCGCGCGGTCACATATCCGCTGGCATTCAGCAAGGCGACTTCGCCGGAGGCCGGCGCGTGCGCCGAAGCCACCTCCACCACCGGTGTTTTTCGCAGGAAGGAAAAAACCACGGCAGAGACGATCAACACCAATCCCACCGCGGCGGCAAACCAGCGCAACCACTTGGCGCCGCCCCGGGAACGCGCGCTTTCGTCGATCTTCAGCACGGAAAGGTCCGGCGCTCTTGTTGAATCATCCTCAATCATTTCTTGGAGCCTCGTGAAAAACTTTTGCCGGCGGGATTAGGGCCCTACTTCCGCTGAGCCTGCCCGCCCATAGTCACATTGCCTCTCAATACGTCCGAACGAGCGAAAAAGTTGCGCTCATGATAACAGTATTTCATTCCCTCCAAAAGTCATTGCAAACAAGTTTCGACAATGTTAGCCTTCTCATCAACAAGTCACTAACAACTATTGCTTTCAACTTCCTTTTTGTTGAGGCTTCATCTTCATCAAGCCCAAGCAAAAATTTAATTCAACAGAAGGCGCATTTCGGAAATCAGGAAAGCACTCGCTCCCTCGAAGTCGCGGATGAATCCGTCACGGTTCTCCGCGCGCAAACCTCAGTCGTCATGACGAGGCCGGTACTTTGAAGCGAGTGCGGAAATTCGTCTTCGCCAACGAATTCCAGGGAGGTGAATCATGAGGAAAGCGAGTTACTTTTCCCTTTTCATCGCAGGACTGCTTCTCATGTCCAGTGCGCCGGCGTGGTCGCAAGGATCGGTCTACTACTTCCCGCACGGCGCGGACGGCAGCATCGGCGCAAGCTTCTATTACACCCAATTCTTCTTCAACAATCCATTCAACCACAGCATCAGCGTAACGATGACCTTCCGGCAGCCTAACGGATCGGCTTGGAACATCGATCTGCGGTCCTCGGACACGAGCTTTGGCAACACAAGCGGGGTCGTGACTTTTGTGCTTGGGGCGAAAAAGACGGCGCATTTTTTCACCGGAGGTCTCGGGACTCTGAAAGTGGGTTGGTGCAAGGTTGAAGCGAGCGACCCGCTGGAAGTATCGGAGGTTTTTGCCAACGTGAAAACGCCCAGCTCTAAAGCTGCCTCCGAAAGAGAAGAACCTACAAACAAGATCGGAGGTTACGCCGTACCCTATTCCTATCAACTGATTTCCGAAGTCGGAGTTTTGCCCGGACCTTTGTCCACGCAGTTTTCATTCGACGCGGACGTGACGGCGGACTGGCCGCTTTCCGGAACGACCACTAACACGGGTTTGGCGGTCGCCAATCCCGGAAGTAGCACGGCCAACATTACCGCGGATTTGTTCACCGTCGGTGGCACTCTCGTCAGTGAAAAAAGTATTACGTTGAACGGTCTCTCTCAGTCAGCTTTCTTTGTGAACTCGCTCTTTACCGACGCGTTGCCGCCAACAAAAACAGCCGGACAAGACACCATCACCGGGACCTTCCACGGGATGATTCGGCTCAGCAGCAATGTGAATATTTCGGCGTTGGTGCTGCGGGACAATTTTGTTGGAGGAAGTGAACTCTTTTCCTCGTTGGCGACGAATTCCGACGCCACGTTGGGCTACAACATTTTCTATGACGTGGAGCCGAACGACACCATCGCCACCGCGCAAAGCATCATGGTCCCGGCGAGAATCGTGGGAACCATGAACTCCCCCTCCGATGGCGCCGACGCGGATTGCTTCTCCCTCTATCTGAATGCCGGCCAAACGCTGTCGGTCTTTGCGGTCGCTGACATTCTGGGATCTCCTCTGAACGATACCATTCAAATTTTCAACCCTTCCTCCACCCCGGTGGCTTACAATGACGATCTTGCCTCCGGACTGAGAGATCCGTTTGTCAGCTATGTGGCGCCGGTTGGGGGATACTACGTCATCCTTCACGGAAGCATCGGCGGGACCAGCTCGCGTTCATCGCATTACGAGCTATTGGTGCGGACTCGATAGATGAGCTTGATTCCCCCGATCCCTCGCGGGGGATCGGGGTGTTTCAATCTTGGCTTGATTCATTAAGAGGGTGGCTGGGAGAACGGCGCGCTTTTCAAATTCGAATCATCAAGGAGTCCGGTAGCGGACCTCGCGAAAACGCAGGTGGATGAGCGCCATCAGAATCAGCGTCACCACCAAGGTGACGACGCCGCCTTCGATTCCGTCCACTCCGGTCATCCAAGCGGGGCCGTGGAGCGAAGAACGCATGAGCGAATCGTTCACCGTCATTCCTCCGGGAACGCCGTAGAAAAACGCTTCGGACCAATCCCACGCCGCGTGCAGTCCCACGGTGAACCACAAGTTTCCCGTGCGCCGCAAAACCAGGCATAAAAGCAAAGCGAAGACGGCAATCTCCACGGCCCCGCGCCAATTCTCACCGGGGTTGAATAAGTGAGCGCTCCCGAAGCCGACAGAGATGATGAGGGCCGACGGCCAGAATCCGATGCCCTTGGTCAATGTGAATTGCGCATAACCACGAAACCCAAACTCTTCACTGAAACCGACCATCAGGCAGGCCGCGCCCCACATCAGCGCGGAGAGAAGCGCGCTGCTTCCGTGAAGCGCCATGGCGCCGAAGTCAAAATGGTGAGTGGCGCGCAAGATGAGGAGAACCATGCTGACCCCGGCAAATCCCCAGGCGAAGCCTTCCCAAAACCGCTTGCCGAACATTCCACGCAGCGGCAACCCGTAACTTGACATCGGGCGCTTCTCGATCCGCGACATCAGAAACGCGGCCAGCAGCAATGACGCAAAAACGATGATCTCCGCCAGGAGCAGCCAGCCGGAAGGC
>CAZIDA010000068.1:0-10552 GCA_964537865.1 uncultured Acidobacteriota bacterium | reverse complement strand
AGGCGTCTTAGAGTAAAATCAAATTGTACATGTTATTTCAGAACGAGCCCTTAGGTATATTCCGATTGAGCACCTAGATCAGGCACTACACGGTGTCGCCGGATCACTGCGGAGCGATGGACTGGCTCTCATTTCACACTCACTTCCCTCTCGCTATGATGAAACTAATTGGGAAGGTTATGTTGGTTCACTGAGGTTTAAAGCGTTTGAGGAACGATTACATGCAATTAATGGGCTTAGATTGGAAGGGGGATTTCCAGTTGAGTGTGACATTCAAGATCAACCTTTGTGTGCCTCAGAATTGGCAAGCCGGTGCGATGCATTTGATACACTTCCACTGCCGATCAAGGCCGTTTTTGGTTTACGTTTGAAGCCAGAGTTGGCCCAGCAGTGGGCATATGTGCTACGTAAGCGTTGAAGTTCGCCGTCACCAAATCTGAATTATTCCAACCTGAAATCCCGTTTGCAGCTAAAGAGGGTTTTGTGGCCACCCATCTTGACGACGTATGTCGCAAGAATCAAGAAGTGTGGCCTTGGGGTCGTCAAAGATCTTCGATTGGGCGGCCTCGTCTCCAATCGGTCCCCTAGGAATAGATTGGCCGAGGCTCCGATGTTCATCAATTCAAAAGTATACTCGTGAAGGCACCTCACTTGGGTCCTTGTTTGCTGATTGTTGATTTTACTGTTCATATCCGGGGATAACGAGTGGTTCATTTTCCTCTACAGCTTTCCTTCGGGCCCAAGAATTTTGATCCGAGCTTCGATATTGAATGACCCCACTGACGTGAGGGGGGAGGATTTTCTCGGTACCTTGTTCTGGATGGGGCGGCTGGCCATTGGATGCTCCAAGACCTGTCTTCATCCCAAGAGATTTCCGCTCTGTTGATATTCCCCGTTGCCTGACCCGTCAGGGATTCATCGCCGCAGCCAACATGAATCGTGCGGGGAAAGTCAACGACATGGAAGCGCGGGAGATAGTCACTTGTCCGTCTTCCATGGGCTGGCGCAACACTTCGAGCACGTTCCGCTGAAACTCGGGCAACTCATCCAGAAAGAGCAAGCCGTTATGGGCAAGCGACACTTCGCCGGGATGTGGAATGGTGCCGCCGCCGATGAGCCCGGTGTCGGAGATGTTGCGATGCGGTGAGGTCTTGGAGACTTGATTTCTTGAAATGGGGGAATACCGAGAATGAGGCAGAAAGAAGAGCGTGCGGTTTGATCAAATCCTGAACCGCGCGCTTCTCCCTTTCCAACCTCAGTGACGAGAATCCATTCACTCTAACGACGTTCCGGCGCATTCACTCGCAACGGGCGATCCAAGCGAATCACCAGCAGGGTGCCCGCGGGAAGTTCAAGATCGCGCCCGCGCCGGCGCATGGCGTCGGCCAGGCCAATCAACGCGCCTGTTCCGCCGCCGATGGCAGTGCCTTTGGCGCCGCCGGCGATGGCGCCGATGGCGGCCCCAATGCCGCCCGCTCCGGCCACTTCGGCTGCTTTCCGCTTGGTAGAAGAGGGGCCCGCGATTTCACCTTCATCGTTGATCTTGGCCCTCTTGCCGGATCTCGATTCCGTGCCCGCCGTGGAAGCCACCAACGGCTCTCGATCTCCGTTGGGAAGATCGATGCGCTCATAAGAAATGTCGAGCTTGCCGACGTGATGAATGTGTCCAGGTCGTTTCACTTCAGCGACGCGGCCTTCGATGGTCGCGCCGTACGGAATAACTTCTCTTCCTTCAACGTAAACCGGATCTCGCACCGTGGCCGTGAAACGGTCTCCGGGGCGAGCCGTTTTCGTGGAAAGCGTCGTTTCCAACGACGCTCGAATCGTGATTCCATCCGGAACAGTCACACGATAGGGACGGTCATCATGACGCGAACGCGCCCACGTCATCAACGGCACTTGCAGGGATAAAAAAAATCCCATGGCCACCAAGACGCTCAGAAGTTTTCGTTTCATAAAAGCACCTCCTTCCGAGATCCTCGGCTGTGCCTCATCGATCCTGAAGCAGCCAAGTCGACGGAGCGGGGAAGCGCTCTCGCGAGCGTCCCCCGTCTCCGCTCCTCGGAATTCTTTATTGTTGGTTCTGGGCAGACTGAATCTCGGAATTCTCGAGCAGATGGACTTCTACTCGCCGGTTTTCAGCCCGTCCAGCCCGGCTCTTATTTGAATCCACCGGTTTTGCTTCTCCCAATCCGATGATGAACATCCGATACAGGGGGATGTCATCTTTCTCCGCCAGGTAGCGCACCACTTCCTGCGCGCGCTTTTGGCTGAGTTCCAAGTTGTAATCCTTGTTGCCCACCGAGTCAGTAAACCCTTCGATCTGGATAATGTATCCGTTCTTATCCTTGATGTTGCCGGCCAGATCATCCAGGTCGCCTTGCGCCTTCTTGTCCAGCTTGTATCGATTGAACGCAAAATTGAGGTTCACCGTGCTCGAGGGTTTGTAGTTGTCGATGTTCCCAAGCTTGCCTTCCACTCCGCTCACCTGCGTTTTCAGGTCACTGGCCATGGATTGCGCGGAATCCGCTCTGTCGGATGCCGCTTGGGCTTTCTGATCGGCGGCGTCAGCTCTCTGGCTGGCGTCCTGAATTCCTTGCTGCGCTCGCTGGTCAACATCTTTGATGTCGTTGGTGTTCTGCTTCGACACACCGTTCAGCCCTGAGATCTGATTGGATAATGGATCAATTTGTTGACGGACGTACTTCTTGGTGGCGCAACCGCTGAGGAGCACGAACGCTCCTGCGACGCCGAGCACCAACAAGATGCGCCTGAAATCTGGTTTGGTTTTCATGGTTGTTTCTCCTTTTGGTTTACTGCCGTGCAATAATTTCCGGGCTTTGTATGACTCTTGCAATACAAGTCCGAATGCTGTTTCTGTTTTTCTCAATCGGGTCACTCACTCCTCAAACGCCTTCACCATCAACGACGAACAAGAACTCGGACCCTGATTCATCTTGTGTCGAGCAACTCTGAGAAAAGCGCAACCCAACATCCCATCACAAGCTTTTTAGGCGCGCACTTTGCATTTCTCAGGACATGTTGACAGACATGGGCTCCGACAACCGGAAATGCAACAGAGTTTCCGCCGGAATCGTCACCTCATGACCGCGCATGAGCGCCTTGGTCGCCAGTCCGGCGCCAAATCCCACCGGGCCCCCGATGGCCAAGCCTTTTCCTCCGCCCGCAATGGCCCCAATCGCGGCGCCAATGCCGGCGCCACCGCCTAACAGCGCGAGATTGCGATTGCGGTTTGATTTGCCGAGTCGGCTGACTGCGTTCGTGGAGACGTCCAACCGCGCACCATTCTTCAACTCGATCGTCTCCAGGCGAAGTGAGATGTAGGACTGGCCCTTGATTCGTCCGGACTTTTTCACTGCGGTCACCACACCCTCCGCCGTAGCGTCCCTTGGAATCACTTCAATGCCATCCACCATGACCGGGCGCTCAATGGAAGCGGTGAAGCGGTCTCCCACTCGATTGCTCTTGGTGCTGAGCGTATCCAGCAATCGTGTTTCGATCTCAGTGCCCTCCGGAATAATCAAGGGCTGCGTCTTTTCCATGTCGGCGCTGGCGCCTGCCGAGTTGTCGGCGCTTGCAGTCGCTGGATCGGTCTTGGGCCGCCACTTCGATGAGATCAGATAAGTCGAACAACCGAGCAAAGCTACCAACGTCAACAGAACCCCTGTTCGCTTAATCATTGTCGTCCTCCACTACCCCACGTTAAACCGTCTTTCCTTAAGGCATCCTGGATGCCAAACACAATCGACCGGCATCGTGCTGAGATTCCAATGACTTGAGATTAATTTGGTCTTGTGAGGATTTGATGGAATTGATGCAGAGAGGGAAAAATTCCCGGAGTGTGGGCGGGGCTATGAGACCTCCGAACGAATCTCAAACCGAGAGTTCAAATGCAGCATTCCAGTCTTCTGATTGGGCCGATGCGGTTTGGAGCGCAGCCGCTCATGCAGCTCGGCGCACTCCAGGAGATCGAAATGATGTGGGTTTGGCGACGGCCACTCACCGCCGAGACGCCAAGGGCGCCGAGGTTGCGCGGAGAATCCTTTGGCTGTTTTCAGCGCAGACAAGAGTGTCTGCGCCACATTAAATTCGGCTGGCGCGAGGATTTCGTAACAGCTCGAGAAATTCCAGTCGCGTCTGTTGCTCTTCTCGGAAAGCGCCCAGCATGGAGCTGGTCATGGCGAGGGAGTTTTGTTTTTCGATGCCGCGCATAATCATGCACAGGTGCTGAGCTTCAATGACGACTCCGACACCGATGGGGTTGATCGCCTCATTGATGGTTTCTGCGATTTGGCAGGTCAATCTCTCTTGGATCTGCAGACGGCGAGCGTACATTTCAACAAGGCGCGCAATCTTGCTGAGACCGATCACCCTCTGGTTGGGAATATAGGCCACGTGGCATTTGCCGAAGAAGGGAAGGAGGTGGTGTTCGCACATGCTGAAGAGATCGATGTCTTTGACGATTACCATCTCGTCGTACTGCACCGAATAAAGAGCATTGTTCAAAATCTTCTTGGCGTCTTGTTGGTAGCCGCGGGTCAAATCACCAAGCGCCTTGGCCAAACGATTCGGAGTTTCTCGAAGTCCTTCGCGGCTGGGATCCTCTCCGATTCGAACGAGCATCTCACGGATCAACTCATCGAGAGATGCTTCCTTCAACGGTTTTTCAGCTTGTGCTAGGGTCGTCTTTGACATCGCTCTTTCCTATTCCCAGGGACCGCGGGATGCGAATCATCGCGACTCGCAGCCCCCTTCGCTTATGAAAAAGCCCGAGTATCAAACTCGGGCTTTTGTTCTTGAAGGTTTCTCCCACTCGGATTCGATCCTCTCAGACGGGAATCACGTGATCGAAATCCGGTATCTCCTGCCGCAGCACTTCTTCGATGCCGAATTGCAGGGTCAACATGGAACTCGGGCAACCGACGCAATGTCCGATCAACCGAATCTTAGCGCAGTTGTCCACCACTTCCACCAACTCAATGTTTCCGCCGTCGCGCATGACCGCCGGTCGAATCTTCTCGAGGACAACTTCCACCTGTTCGCGTGTCACCTCGTTCGCCGTGTCCTCGACCATGAATCGAATTCCTTGATGAAGAGCCTGCGCCGGTTCTGCGTTATGCCTTCATGCCCGCAGTTTCAGATACATTCTTCAAATCTGCGCCGAACTTCTTCCGGTAATCCTCGATGGCGGCCTTGATGGCGTCCTCCGCCAACACGGAACAATGAATCTTGACGGGCGGCAGTTTCAACTCGTTCACGATTTCAGTGTTTCGGATGGAATAGGCCTCATCGATGGTCTTGCCTTTGACCATTTCGGTGGCCAAGCTGGAACTGGCGATGGCGCTGCCACAACCAAAGGTCTTGAACTTGGCGTCTTCAATCACACCCTGGTCATTAATCTTAAGCTGCAGCTTCATCACATCCCCGCACGCAGGAGCGCCGACGATGCCGGTACCGACACCTTCTTCACCCTTGGAAAAACTGCCGACGTTGCGCGGGTTGTTGTAATGATCGATTACTTTTGGATCGTACATGTCCACTCCTTACAATCGCTTTTTATTTTATCCGGATTCCCAGATTTTTTCACGGTCTTTATGCCGCGAGAAAATCAACTCGACTCGGTCCCCGGACAATCTCTTGAAGAAACGCCAAGAAAAACCGATCGTCCGGAGCCGGCGGCGGGCCTCAGTGTTCCGCCGACCACTTGATGGAATTCAAATCAATGCCCTCCATCACCATCTCGTACAAAGGCGACAGCTCGCGAAGCCGATTGACGTGCTTTACCACGGCGTCCGCCACGAAATCCACTTCTTCTTCGGTATTGAATCGGCCCACGCAGAAGCGGATGGACGTGTGCGCCAGCTCCGGCCCGACGCCAATCGCGGTCAACACGTAAGACGGCTCCAGGCTGGCGGACGTACAAGCGGAACCGGAAGACACCGCCACGTCTTTGAGTCCCATCAACAGCGATTCGCCTTCCACAAACTCAAAACTGATGTTGAGGTTTCCAGGGATGCGTTGCTCCGGATGGCCGTTCAGATGGGTGTAGTCGAGCTTTGATTCCAGCCCTTGACGGAGCCGATGACGCAGGGCCGTCAGCCGCTTCATTTCATCGCCCAGTTCTTGTTGCGCGAATTCACAGGCGGCGCCGAATCCCACGATTCCCGCCACGTTCAATGTGCCGGAGCGCTTTCCTTTTTCGTGCCCGCCTCCGTGAATCAGCGGCGTCATTTTGATAAACGGCTTCTTCTTCCGGATGTACAGCGCGCCGACACCCTTTGGCCCATAAATCTTGTGCCCGGACAAGGACACCAAATCGACGGCCGTCTTTTGAAGATCGATCGGAATTTTTCCGGCGGCCTGGACCGCGTCGCAATGGAAGAGAACGCCTTTCGATTTGGCAACCTCTCCGATCTCAGGAATCGGCTGAACCGTGCCGATTTCGCTGTTGGCGTACATGATCGAGATGAGGATCGTTTTGTCGGTGATGGCGGCGCGGACGGCTTCCGGATCGACCACACCGTATTTGTCGACGTCCAAATACGTGACCTCGAAGCCTTCCTTCTGAAGATATTTGCAGGAGTCCAAGACGGCTTTGTGCTCGGTCTTCTGCGTGATGATGTGATTCCCCTTGGCTTTGTAGGTCCACGCGATCCCTTTCAACGCCAGGTTATCGGATTCCGTAGCGCCGCTGGTGAAAATGATTTCATCGGGCGAAGAGGCGTTGATCAAACGCGCGATCTGTTCCCGACCCTTCTCAACCGCGGCTTCCGCCACCCAACCGAAGGAGTGAGTTCGGCTGGCCGCGTTCCCAAAATTCTCCCGCAGATAAGGCATCATCGCGTCGAGCACCCGCGGGTCCAGTGGCGTCGTCGCGTTGTTGTCCATGTAAATGGGTAGCTTTAACATGATTCCTTTTCCCCGTTCCGCTTTTATGATACCAGCGCCTTGAAGGTGGTCGGAATCTCACCTTCATAGAAAATGCACTCCTGGCAGTATCGCTCCAGCGGCTCAAAACGGCAAGTGGGACAGCCTTCCAAAACCTGCAAGGTGCTGTGAAGTTCCTCTTTCATCCGAGTCAGGAAGGCAATCTTAAAGCTGATGGTTTTTTCCTGCTCCGCCAGGATGGCTCTGATTCTCCCGACCGCATCCTTCTTGCTCAGCGCTTTGTCCTTGGCATGGAAGATCTCTTCGATTTCTGAAAGCTTCAACCCGTATTCTTTCAGGTTATTAATTGTAAGAACCTTGTCAACGCATTCCAGGGAATAGAGACGATTTCCTTTGGACGAATGCTCCGTCGGAGAAATCAATCCAATCTCTTCGTAAAACCGAAGCGCCCGCGGAGTCACTCCCGTCATTTTGGCCAATTTGCCAATTCGCATTAACTGGCCATGAATATCGCTGGCCATAATTTACCACTCCCATCCATAAGCGGAAGTTGACGATAACGTAAAAAAGAATGGGTGTCAAGCGGAATGTCCCCATTGGCCAATCGTCGGGCATAGAAAATCAAAATTGAAGGTTGATTTGTTGGGTTGCCGGTTTGGTGTTCTGGAATCAAGTACCAGAAAGTAAAATGCTTAATGGGAACAGAAAGCGATTCTTGAAGGTGCCACCGAGCGGTAAAACGAACTCGCCGTTCATGGAAGAAGTCATTTGACCACGGCCCTCCTTTTACTTTTTGAGATTGACAATAGTTGACTGGGACGTTAAGTTAAATCCGATTGTCGTGATGGCGATAAGCGCGAGGAATGCACATGATTACTCTGACACAGTCGGCCGCTGAGAGGATCAAAGAGACGATCCAGAAGAAGGGAATTGCCAATGCCGGTCTCCGAGTGCGGGTGGTGGGCGGAGGATGCTCCGGGCTTCAATACAACCTCGACTTGGAAACCCAGGAGCGCAAGGGAGACAAGACCTTCGAGTCGGGTGGGGTCAAGGTCTTCATTGATTTGAAGAGCCTATTGTATTTGAAAGGGACGGAAATCGACTTTGTCGATGCCCTTCAGCATGGCGGATTCAAATTCAAGAATCCCAATGCGCACGGTTCTTGCAGTTGCGGTGAGTCGTTCCATTGATTGGTTCACCCCGACAAGATTTCGCGTGAACAGGTGAGCGGAGGAGATCGAATGGACTGGGAAGATTCAGAAGAAATTGCGGAGCAACTGAGTGAACAGCACCCGGAGATCGCCGATCCGTACTCCATCCGATTCACGGATTTGTTTCGGTGGGTCGTGGAGCTCAGAGGATTCGAAGGGGACAAGAATCCTGCGACCTCGATGGAAGGGAAGTTGGAAAACATCGTGAAAGCCTGGGCGGAATATCTTCTGTGACCCCGTGCTCATCGCAAATCTCAACGACGGAATGCGGCATCAGTTGCCGCGGAGTTGACGACAGAAAGGTCTTATGAGAGTTGTTTGTCAGAGTTGTTCGTCGCGGGAGGTCGGTCATTGGTGCAGCCAATGCGGCGCCATTCTTCCGACTCCGGAAAACGAGAATTACTTCTCGATTTTGGGTTTGCCGCAGAAGATCAATCTGGACGAAGAGCTTTTGAAGGAGCGATTCTTCGATCTCAATCGCGCTTTCCATCCGGACCGCGCCGCAAAGATGAAGGATGAGCGGACGCGGCAAATCGCGCTGCGCAAATCCGTTTTGATCAACAACAGTTTCAACACGCTGCGGGATCGGACCCGGCGAATCCAATACTTGATTCGCCAAGAACTCGGAGAACGGGAAGGCCACTCCGGATATGTCCCGATCCAGTTGTTCGAGCTGGTCGAAGAAGTCAACGAGCTGATGGGCGAGTTGAGGAAAGCAAACCAGAGAGACTCTCACGGAAAAAATGGCGACCACCGCGCGGAGTTGACCCGGCAACTGGAAGCGCATCTCCAGGAATTGAACGCGCATCGAGAGAACTTTGAGAAAAACTTGCGCGCCCAAGAAGATGAATGGGACGCCTTGTGCGATCGCACCCTCGATTTCGAGCAGGTCAGCGAGAGCAGCCACGTCGAGAAGCGCCGCATCCTGCAGGCCCTTTCAGAGAAGATGGATGAAATCTCTTATGTGGACTCGCTGATTCGCCGCATCAAGAACACTCTTTACGAATGACGGAGCTCATGAGCCAGAAGATTATCGGTATTGATTTAGGAACCACCAATTCAGTCGTCGCGGTCATGGAAGGCGGCAAGGTGACCGTGATCGCCGACGAGGAAAACCAAAAGCTGTGTCCTTCGGTGGTGGCGTTGCGCGACGGCCAGCCGGATTTGGTGGGTTTTCCGGCGCGCAATCAACTTGTCGTCAATCCTCAGAACACCGTCTATTCCATCAAGCGATTCATGGGTCGCCGGTGCCGCGAGGTGTTGGACGATGAGAAGAACCTGTCATACGAGATCGTGGGCGGCCCGGAGGAAATGGCGCAGGTGAAAGTGGGGCCGCGCCTGTACACGCCCCCCGAAATCTCAGCGAAGATTCTTCAATCGCTGAAGCGCCGGGCAGAGAAATACCTTGGCTCATCGGTGGAACGAGCGATCGTCACGGTTCCCGCCTACTTCAATGACAGCCAGCGGCAAGCGACCAAAGACGCCGGCGCCATTGCCAATCTTCAAGTCGAGCGCATCATCAATGAACCGACGGCGGCGGCCTTGGCTTATGGCTTGGACAAGAAGCAAATCTCCAAGATCGCGGTCTTCGATTTTGGCGGAGGCACTTTTGACATCTCCATTTTGGAGTTGTCGCAAGGAATCTTTCATGTCCTGTCGACCAACGGCGACACACACCTCGGCGGGGACGACATCGACCGCCGGATCGTAGACTGGGTTTACCGGAAATTTGAGAAAGAGAACGGCGTCGCTCTACCGCGCAAGCCGGAAGTCTACGAGCGCGTCCGGCAAGAGTCGGAGCGGGTGAAGTGCGCGCTTTCCTTCGCCGAGACGGTGGATTTCAACCTCCCAATTCTTTACAACCGGGATGGAAAAATATTTAACTTCAACAAGCCGTTGACACGGGCGGAGCTGGAAGCGATGGCCGGGGAAGTGGTGGATCGCACAATCAATCCCTGCCGCCGGGCCATGGACGACGCCAATCTTCTCCCAGATCAAATCGACGAAGTGATTCTCGTGGGCGGCTCCACACGAATGCCTTTGGTGCGGCGACGAGTCCAAGAAGTCTTCCAGAAAGAACCGAACACCAGTGTGAATCCGGATGAGGTGGTGGCCATCGGCGCCGCCATTCAAGGCGCGGTTTTGTCCGGGGATGTTTCCGATGTGCTGTTGTTGGACGTCAATCCGCTTTCGTTGGGGATCGAGACTTATGGCGGCGCGATGAGCAAGTTGATCTTCCGAAATTCTCCCATTCCCGCCACCGCCAAGGAAGTTTTCACGACGGCGGTCGACCATCAAACCGCCATCGACGTGCACGTCCTCCAAGGCGAGCGCGAGATGTCGGCGGACAACCGCACCCTGGCGCGATTCGCGCTCGGCGGCGTCAAACCCCAGCCGGCCGGCGCGCCGCGAATCGAAGTCACGTTCGTCAT
>CAZIDA010000067.1:0-10610 GCA_964537865.1 uncultured Acidobacteriota bacterium | reverse complement strand
GGCCGCAACCAAATGGTGCTCATGGTTACGTCGTTGCGACCTGAAAATCTTGTCAGAAAAGCAAGATTTTCGAGGCTTGCTAAGCAGAGAAGTCTATCACTCGGAAATGCGATTCAAAAGCCGAAAAGTTGTGGCGCAGACACTCCTGTCTGCGCCGCTAACTTCTCGTCGGCCCGTTAAGCTCTCTCTCGCTTCGCCCGCTGCAATATCCGGATGGGCGTCCCCAAGAATCCGAAGCGCTCGCGAAAGCGATTGATCAAGAAGCGCTCGAAGCCGAAGTGAAACTTGCTGGCGCGGTTGGTGAAGAGGACGAAGGTGGGCGGCGCGGCGCGCGTCTGCGTGGCGTAAAGAATTTTCGATCGCGTCGACATCGGCATGGTGGCGCGATCGAAATCGATGGAGTTGATGAATCGATTCAGTTCCCCGGTGGAAATGCGTTTTTCGCGCTCACGCGCCACGCGCACGATCAGCTTCAGCAGGTTGGTCACGCGCTGGCCCGTCAACGCCGAGATAAAAAGGATGGGCGCGTATTCCAAATACTTGGCGCGGGCGCGAACCTTTTCTTCAAATTCGCGCGTCGAGGCATTCGATTTCCGGATCAAGTCCCACTTGTTCACCACCAGAATGACCGACTTCCCCGCTTCGTGCGCGTATCCGGCGATGGTGGCGTCCAGCGCCGTGATTCCTTCCACGGCGTCGATCATTAGCAGCGACACGTCGCATTGCTCCAGATGCTTGCGCGCCAGGACGACGCTCAACTTCTCCGCGAGAAGCTTCGTCTTCCCTTTTCTTCGGATGCCGGCGGTGTCGATGATGCGGAAGCGCGCGCCTTCGCGCTCGATCAGCGCGTCCACGCTGTCGCGAGTGGTGCCGGGCAGGGGCGACACAATGGCGCGCTCCTGGCCGCACAATTGATTCAGCAGCGTCGACTTGCCCACGTTGGGCCGACCGATGATAGCGACGCGAATCTCTTCCCCGGTTTTCAAAATTCGGCCGCCGCTCCAGTCCTCATCGCTCTCTTCTTGCCGTGGGGCTTCTTCTTCCGACGGCTTCTCCGCTTGCGCTTTCGCAAAAGCCAGCAGCAAGAAAATCTCGTCCAGCATTTCCGCGACATTCAAATTGTGTTCCGACGAAATGAAGAAGACCGGCTCGATTCCCAATCGATGAAACTCCCCGGCCTCCGCAATCTGCCGCGGAGAATCGACTTTGTTCACCACCAAGGCCAGCGGCTTACCCGTCTTTCGAAGCAGCGCGGCCAGTTCCTCATCGAGCGGGGCCGGACCCTGTCGCGAATCGACCACCAACAAAAGTTGCTTGGCTTCCTGAATGGCCACCTGCGCTTGCTTGAAAATATTCTGCGCGATCAGCTCTTCATCGCTGGGAATGATTCCCCCGGTGTCGACCACGCGCGCCTTCTTCCCTTGCCAGACGAACTCGCCGTAAATGCGATCGCGCGTAATCCCCGGCTCATCCGTGACGATGGATCGGCGATGCCCCACCAGACGGTTGAAGAGCGTCGATTTCCCGACGTTCGGACGACCTAAGATGACCAGGAGTGGAAGCCTCGACATACCGTCGTCAAGGTATGCGGGCCGATGCAATCTGTCAAGCGAAGATGAGGGGCGAGCTGCGCCGGCGCGCACGCACATTTCGTTTCAGATTTGAGCTTGGGTTTCTCATCAGTTGCGATATAGTTTTGTGGCTCAGATTCTCCGTGGAGGATTTGAAGCTCGGGCGGTTCACGGTGATAACACGGGGCTGATCAGCTTCCGCCGCGACAGCGCCCGAGCGCATGAAAATTATTCGATTGGCGGAACCGATTATAAATACGTCCCCGAAGGGGACGCGTCCTCCAGCCCAGGGTTGTCCGCCTGTTCTCCGGCGGACTACCCTGGGTTCGAATTTGCACGTATCGAGGCGATAACCCCAACGGGGTTATGGCCGGGAATATATTTTCGGGACAGACCCGCCGCGGCGGGTGTCTGCCCCACGGAAGAACAATGAAGAATCAATTCTCCATCTTTGGGCCGCACGGAAAAATCGCAGCGCTGCATTCGCAATTTGAATTTCGCGCCGGCCAATTGGAGATGGCCGAAGCGGTGGCGGACGCCATCGATCATGCGCGGCATCTGGTGGTCGAAGCCGGCACCGGCACCGGAAAGACGCTGGCCTATCTCATCCCGGCGGTGCAAAGCGGCAAGCGCGTCGTCGTCTCCACCGGCACCAAAAATCTCCAGGAGCAACTCTTCTTCAAGGACGTGCCGTTCGTCGAAAAACTTTTCCCCGGGCTTTTCGAAGCTTGCCTCATGAAGGGACGGAACAATTACCTGTGTCTGAAGAAGCTTTCCGAGATGCAGGCGCAGCCCGTTTTGGAATCGATGGAAGAAGTCGATCACTTCAAACAAATTGAAGAGTGGACGGAGAAGACGCAGACCGGGGATCGCGCCGAACTGGGCGAGTTGCCGGATGAGTTTCCGCTGTGGTCGCGCCTCGACGCGCGCGCCGAAGATTGCCTCGGCCAAGAGTGCTCCGACTTTGAGCGCTGCTTTGTGGTTCAAATGCGCGAGCGAGCCAAGAAGTCTGACCTCATCATCGCCAACCATCACCTCGTCTTTGCCGATTTGTCTGTTCGCGAAAACGACTTTGGAGAGGTTTTGCCGGAGTACGACGTGCTGGTGCTCGACGAGGCGCACACCATTGAAAACATCGCGACGCAGTATTTCGGGATTTCGCTTTCCAACTACCGCACTGACGAATTGATTCGCGACTCGCGCGCCGCCATGAAGGCTCACGAAATTTCGAGCGAAGAATTGAATCACGCCTTAAACGAACTCTCCGTTCGCGCCGAGCGATTCTTCGGCGCGCTGTTGCGGCCGGAAGGGCGCTACGACCTGATTCCGCTGCTGCCGCAGATGGAGCACTGGGAGGAATTGTCCGATCATCTTCATCTGGCCCTGAAGGGACTGGAAACGCGGCTGGAGAATCTCCCGGATAAGCCGGAAATCGTTTTCGGCCTAGTGCGTCGCTGCCGATTGTTGGCGTGCGACCTGGAATTTTTCGTTCGCCATGAATCAAGGGATCACGTGTATTGGCTGGAGTGTCGCGGCAGCGGTCGGCGCCGCGTGCGCTCCGACCGCCCACACCGCGTCGGCGTTTTCCTTCAAGCCTCGCCGATTCACGTGGCGGCCCTACTGAAAGAGAAACTGTTCGCTCGCGTTTCCAGCGTCATCCTGACTTCGGCGACGCTGTCGGTGGAAGGCAAATTCGATTTCATCCGCTCGCGCGTCGGGCTGGACGGCGACGGCGCCGCGCCGGAAGTCCGGGAGTTGCTCTGTTCCACGAACTTCGATCATCCGGGCCAGGCAATTCTTTTTATTCCTACCGACTTGCCGGCCAACAATTCCCCCGCCTACACCGAAAACTCCATGGAGTTGGTGGCGCGAATGCTGAAACTTACTTCCGGTCACGCCTTTGTTCTGTTTACTTCCTTTCACCAAATGGAAAAGTCGTATCGCGAGCTTTCTCGACGCGTAGACTATCCGGTGTTTGTGCAAGGCGAGGCCGGTCGCACCGCGCTGCTCAACAAATTTCGCAAGACGCGACACGCGGTTTTGTTCGCGACGGCCAGCTTCTGGCAAGGCGTGGACGTGGTCGGCGAGCAATTGAGTTGTGTTATAATTGACAAGCTTCCGTTCGCTGTTCCGGACGATCCGATCGTTCGAGCGCGAACTCAGGCGCTGGAAGCAATGGGGCGGAACGGCTTCTTGGAATATCAAGTTCCCGAAGCGATCATCCATCTGAAACAAGGACTGGGCCGTCTCATTCGCTCCACGCAGGATTATGGGCTCCTGGCGATTCTCGATGACCGCGTGATTCGCAAGAACTACGGACGATTGTTCCTTTCCAGCTTGCCCAATTACCGCGTCACGCATAGCCTCGAGGAGGTTCGTGAGTTTCTGGAGGCGCACCGCGCGGCTCGCCGTCGGAAGAGTCATTCGCCGCGGGCGCATTCGGAGCGTTCCGGCGCGATCGAGCGCTCGGACACCTGAACTCCCCGGTGAGAATCCATTTCAGGGTTCCGCCGCTTAGAGGAAGAATCGGAAGCGAGAATGTGATGAGGATTAGAGCGGCGAACCCTCGCGGTCGCCGCCGTCAGAAAGAATGAATGTTGTGTCAACCGTGACCACACCCGCAACTTCCCAAGCGCACGAATCTTCCGCGGTCGAGACTCCCACCGCCCGGAATGTTCTCCAGGTCAAGACTGCGACACTGAAGATTAACGAAATCTTTTACTCCATTCAGGGAGAATCTTCTTACACCGGACTTCCTTGCGTCTTCGTGCGTTTGACCGCCTGCAATCTGCGCTGCTCCTGGTGCGACACGTCGTACTCGTTTTCCGAAGGGGAATCGATGACGATCGAGGACATCCTGACGCGCATCGAATCGCACTCCTGCCGGCTGGTCGAAATCACCGGCGGAGAACCGTTGCTGCAGCCGGAGGTTTACGAGTTGATGCGGCGATTGTTGGAGAAACAATATCGCGTTCTTTTGGAAACCAGCGGAGAGCAATCGATTGCGCGCGTGCCGCCCGGCGTGGTCAAGATCGTAGACGTGAAGTGTCCGTCGAGCGGCGAGGTCGGAAGTTTCAATCTGGAGAATTTGGGCTTCATGACATCGCAGGACGAACTGAAGTTCGTCATCCGCGACGAAACTGATTATCGATACGCGCGGGAGTTTCTGCGCGCCCAGCCGATTCCGCCGGCGGTCACAGTCTTGTTTTCCCCGGTGTTTGACTTGCCGGCGACCGCTGGCGCAGACGGCGACCTCAACGTTCTGCGGTATGCGTCAGAGCGAGCGCGTGAGCTCGCCGAGTGGGTGCTGCGCGACGCTTTGCCGGTCCGCCTCCAAACGCAATTGCATAAATGGTTGTGGGGACCGAACACGCGGGGAGTGTGATGGCAGGATGAAGAGTCGCAAGCGCGCTTCATCCGAGCCGTGAAAAACAGCTATGGCAGGAGTTCCGAAAGATTTGGCGGTGGTGCTGGCGAGTGGTGGGATGGACAGTTGTGTGACGGCCACCGTGGCGAGGCAAACGCACCGTCTGGCAATGCTGCACGTCGATTATCACCAACGCACCGCGGCTCGCGAGCGACGAGCGTTCGAAGCCATTGCGGAATACTTGAAGGCCGAGCATCGGTGGGTGACTTCGCTGGATCATCTGAAAGCCATCGGTGGATCGTCGCTGACCGATCTCTCGATGGAAGTGACTCCCGCGAACTTGCGGGCGACGGAAATTCCCACCAGCTATGTGCCCTTTCGAAACGCGCACTTGTTGTCGATCGCCGTTTCCTGGGCGGAAACGCTGGGCGCCACAAAGATTTTTGTTGGCGCGGTGGCCGAAGATAGTTCAGGATATCCGGATTGTCGACGGGAATTCTACGACGCCTTCGAGCAAGCCATCGAAGCGGGAACACGGCCGGAGACTCATATTCGGATCGAAACACCGGTGATCGCGATGAAGAAATCCGAGATCGTGCGGCTGGGACTTCAATTGGGCGCGCCGCTTCAATTGACGTGGTCCTGCTATCAGAATTCCGAAGAGGCGTGCGGGGAGTGCGACAGTTGCGCGCTTCGCTTGCGCGGCTTCCAGCAAGCGGGCGTGGAGGATCCCATTCCGTATGTTCGACGGCCGGTGTACGCCGCCTAGCAACCGGAACTCGGCGCGCGTCGTCTGAAGAAATGAGGAACCGCTCTCCGGAAATCGGGCGGCTCCGAGAGATTGGAAGTCAATTCGATTCCGGATTTTATTCAATGCCATTAAGCGAAGTACAATTATAGATACTTTAACAGGCGGTCCCCGAGGGACCGCCGTTGGAGGAATTCATGTTAAAAAAGTTTCTTTGGCGCTTCGGATTGGTCGTATGGATCGCGGCCGTAATGTTGATGCCGCGTGTGATGCCGGCGCAAACCGGCGCGATTGAAGGCAACGTCATCGGATTGGACGGAAAGCCGATGGTGGGCGTCCAAGTCCAACTCGACCGCAAGGACATCAAACAACATTTCGAAACCAAGACCGACAAGAACGGCCACTACTTTCACACCGGCATACCGAGCGGTCTGTATCGAATCTCCTTGTGGCAGAATGGGGCCGAGATTACCTTCCATGACAACGTGCGCGTCGATTTTGGCGAACCGACCAAGCACGACTTCAATCTGAAAGCCGATCAAGAAGCCATTCAAAAGAGCATGCCCAAGGAGCTCAAGGAGAAGATCGAAAAGCAGCAAGAGCAGGTCAAGAAGCAGGGCGATCTCAAGAAGCACTTTGACGCCGGCAACACGCTGTTCGCCAGCAATCAGTTCGACCAAGCGCTGACGGAGTTTCAAGCCGCCGCAGCCTCCGATCCGACGCATCCATCCATCTATGTCGTTTATGGACGCATCGCCGAAACTTACGAAAAACTGAAGAACTACGATCAAGCCGCCGACTATTATCAGAAGGCGATTACCGCGCTCACGCCGCAGTCTGAGGGAAAGCCGGATTTGAAACAAAATCTAGCCGGATATTACAACAACTACGCCGGCGTACTGGCCGTCGACAAGAAACCCAAAGACGCGATGCTCGCCTACAACAAGGCCGTGGAGCTCAATCCTCAAAGCGCCAGCATGGTTTACTACAACATGGGCGCGGTGTTGACGAATACGCACGCCCCCTTGGACGACCGCATCGCAGCTTTCAAGAAGGCCACCGATGCCGATCCGAACAACGCCAACGCTTGGTATCAGTACGGCGTCACGCTTTCCGAGAAGATGACCGTCAATAAAGACGGTTCGGTGACGGCGCCTCCCGAGATGGTGGAAGCGCTGCAGAAGTATTTGGCGTTGGCGCCGACGGGGCCTTACGCGGAAGGCGCCAAGGGGTTGATCCAAGCGGCGGGCCAATCGGTCACCACAACTTACGGAAGCAAGAAAGAATCGAAGCCGAAGAGAAAGCGGTAGCGAAAGATTTTGGCAACGAGAAAGAAAGACCGGATCGAGGCGCGGCAACACCCCGTCATCGAAAGGGTCGCAAGATGATTTGATCGTAGGGCGATATTCGTATCGCCTTCTTGTTTTTCAAGGAAGGATGAAGGCATGGCGCCGAGCGTACAAATTCGCACTCCCTTTTTTGTTCTCACGATCGTCATGGCGGTCGTGATCGGCTTTTTGGCCGGATACATTTACACCAACCAGGTCAACTGGAACGCGCAGCGCTCCGGGGCCGTGAGCGGCAACGCGGGAATGGCGGGGAATTCCAATCTTCCCCCGGCGCCGCCGGATACGGGCGTGGGTCAGCTTCCGGAGGGGCATCCTCCGATCAACCCCGATCCGACCATCGCGGCCATGAAGAAAGATCTCGAAAGCGATCCCAGCAATTATCAGAAGACCGTGGAGCTGGCGAATTTTCTGTACGACAACAAGCGCTTCACCGACGCCATTGAGTGGTACCGGCGGGCGTTAAAACTCCATCCCAAGAACCCCGACGTCGAAACGGATTTGGGGACCGCGTACTATTACACCGGGGACAGCGATTCCGCTCTCAAGCACTTTGACCAGGCGCTTCGAGACGATCCGCGGCACGTGCAGACAATTCACAACAAATTCATCGTGCTCCTGGAGGGCAAGAAGGACATTCCCGCGGCCCGCGCGGCGCTCAAACAATTGGAGTCGGTGGATCCGCAGAATTCCTCGCTGCCGAACCTTCGGGAGATGTTGCAGCAAGCCGAGAAAGGAAGTTCTTAAAACGGCCCGAGGTTCGCGAAACTCAGTACGCTGGGGCGCGATTGCCGCCGCTGAACATTCGTGCCGCCGGCCAACGCTTTTCCCCCTCGATCTTCTTTCTGCGCCGAGAATTTGAAAGCGCCGAGGTGGCGCGCGAGGCTTTCCGCGCGGATTCCATCAGTCAGAGATTTATGCTGCTCGAATTCATTTCACGACTGCTTTACTTTGTGCTCTTGGTTTTTCTCTTTCGAGCCGCCTATCGCTACCTCTTTGGCCGCGCCTCGCAGAAACGAAAATCCCCGCCGAATGTTCCGCCCGGAAGATCCCCCACCATCTCCGGCCACATGGTGAAAGATCCGGTCTGCGGTATGTACATCGACGAGCAAACGGCGTTGAGCCTCGAACGCAAAGGTCAGTCGTTCTATTTCTGCTCCGAAGAATGCCGAAAGAAATATCTGGCCTCGCGCGCATGACGATTCGGCCCGCTTTGGTCCACTCTCCCTTCATTTTCTCATCAAAGCCGAAGAGCCAATTTCCGACAAAACCGATCCCGGCGTTTACAACTTTCGCCAGGTTCCTTAGAATAGCTTTCGGATCTCGGGAAAAACATCGACTCATATCTTCACTCGAGACAGGACAAGTCTCGGATGAGCGGTGGCCTCGAAGAGCGGCAGCAACGCGCGGTGGGGGAGTTTTCGTGACTCACACATTTTTGGCGAAAGCAGACGGAAAGCAGCGGTGTTAAGGAACTTATGACTTCATCATCCGCATCATCTTCGTCAGAGAATCTCACTCCCGTTCGAAAACCCATCAACCCGTGGCTTCCGTCGCTGGCCGTCACCTTGGGCACGTTGATGGAAGTTCTGGATTCCACGGTCGTCAACGTTTCGGTACCGCATATTGCCGGCTCTTTGGGCGTGACCATTGAAGAGGCGACGTGGACCATGACCTCCTACCTGGTGGCCAACGCGGTGATCTTGCCGACGACGGGATGGCTGTCAAATCAGTTGGGCCGGCGGCGCTTGTTTCTTTCCTGTTTGTTCACGTTCACTTTGGCTTCGGTGCTGTGCGGAGCGGCGCCCACTTTGACAGCCATCCTGGTCTTCCGGATTCTGCAAGGACTTAGCGGAGGGATTCTGGTTCCCATATCGCAAGCGATCATGCTGGAGAGCTTTCCACCGGAAAAGCGCGGACGCGCCATGGCCGCTTTCGCCATCGTGGTCATCTTTGCGCCCATCATCGGCCCCATCCTCGGCGGCTGGATCACCGACAACTACTCGTGGCGCTGGGTCTTCTACATCAACATTCCGGTGGGCGCGTTGGCGTTTGTGTTGACCAGCGCGTTTGTGACCGATCCGCCGTACATCCGTCGCAAGGGCGGGGCCATCGATTACATCGGCCTGGCGCTGCTTGCCATCGGTTTAGGCTCCCTGGAAATCGTCCTCGATAACGGAGAAATCAAAGATTGGTTCTCGTCGCCTTTCATCCGCAACTTCGGGATGGTGGCTGCGGCCGCCCTGATCATCCTGGTCTTTTGGGAGTTGACCGTGGAGCATCCGGTGGTCGATCTGCGCCTGCTGAAGGATCGAAATTTCAGCGCCGGGCTTCTGTTGATGACCGCCCTGGGCGTGGTGCTTTACGGATCCATCGTCTTGCAGCCGATCTACCTGCAAACGTTGATGGGATACACCGCTCTGCTGAGCGGCTTGACGCTCGCGCCCCGCGGACTGACGAGCCTGCTGTTTGCGCCGATCGCCGGCCGCCTGACCGAAAAAAAGGACGCGCGCTACTTGATTGCCTTCGGAATCTCCATGACCGCCTTCACTTTGATCATGATGTCCCATTGGGATCTGCAAACGGATTATAGCGCTCTGGCATTGCCGAATTTGCTGCAGGGGATGGGCGTAGTTTTCCTCTTTGTCCCGCTAACCACCGCGACCATGGCGTATATCTCGAATGAGAACATGGGCATGGCTTCGGGTCTGTATAACTTGATGCGCAACATGGGCGGCAGCGCCGGCATCGCGCTGGTCAATACCATGCTGGATCGTCGCGCCCAGTTTCATCATGAGCGACTGGCGGAACATTTCACGGCCTTCAGCAGGAACGCGCAGCAGACGCTTTACACCATGCCGCGCTTCCTTTTCCAGCACGGAATTCCCGCCGGCGCCGATCTCCATGCCAGCTACAGAATGGTGCAAATGGAAATGACACGACAAGCGACGATGCTGGCTTTCATCGACAACTTCTGGCTGTTGGCCATCCTGTTTGTGGCGATGATCCCGCTGCTCCTCCTGATGCGCAAACCCACCCATCAAACCGGACCCATGGGGCATTAGCTGTTTCGCCCGTCTCCCCATCCGAGGCCACGGCATTCCTCTCCCCCGAGGAGAGCGTGCGCGCCACGACGGGATGGAACCCCCAACCCGCCAGGCCGCAGATTCCCTGCCCCGGCTGATTGGCTCTGCCTCGTCATAGAAATATCGTAATACGATCCTCGGAAGCCTTCCTCTACCAAAAACCGGATTGGGGATATGGGATTTTGGAATTTCAGTATTCTGACCCCACACAAAGCGTGTCCTGACCTTGTTTGGACGGTTCCGCTTCAGTTCCTTCCTTGCGATTTCCAAAGCAACAACATTTCCAAGAATCAAATATTTACGGAAAGTAACAAACATTGGCAATCAGTGACAAAACGTCGTAAAACGACACAACAGCATTTTTGGCCGCAAAACTGCTTTAATCATCACTTCCGACTTTCAGAGTCGTCGCTTCCACACGGGCTCGGAAGCGCGCGGTTGGGTTGCCGGAGGGTAAATTCATATCCCCTGGAGAAAAAGCTGGGTCCCTAG
>CAZIDA010000066.1:6511-10627 GCA_964537865.1 uncultured Acidobacteriota bacterium | reverse complement strand
TTCATAATCAAATCGCAGGTCGTCTTTAATGACGACCTTTTCTCAAAAAAAGACTGCGCAAGCGGCGATTTTTCGTGGGTTTCTTCAATCGCCGGGACTGCCGTTCGAAAGCATACCCTACGCAAGAAACGACCGTGTGACGGCGCTCACAACATGCGTTCCAAGATCGCCGGGACGCGGCTCAAAGCTTCTTCGAGCTTGGCGGGATTCTTTCCGCCTGCTTCCGCCAAATCCGGCCGGCCGCCGCCGCCGCCTTCCACAATCGAAGCGATCTCTTTGACAATCTTGCCCGCGTTCAAACGGGGAGTCAAATCCTTCGTCACGGCGGTGATCAAGGAGACCTTCCCGTCTGTCTTCATTCCCAGCACCACGACGCCGGAGCCCAACTGATTTCTGAACTCATCGGCCAAGACTCTCAGGTTCTCGTGGCTGACGTCGCTGACCTCGCGCGCCAAATATGAAATTCCTTTGACCTGTTTCGGCGCTTCCGAGACGGCGCCGGTTCCCGCCTCGCTGAGTCGAACCAACTTTCGTTCCAGTTGCTCCAGCTTCTTCCGAAGCTGCGATTCCTGTTCGGAAAGTTTCTCGACCGCTTCCACGATGCCGGTTCTGGGCGCCCGCAACTTTTCGGCGAGATACGAGAAATCCTGGAAGTACTTGTTAAATTCCTCGACGGCGCGTTCGCCGGTAATCGCTTCAATTCGGCGAACGCCGGAGGAAATGGAAGATTCCGAGACGATTTTGAAAAGGCCAATATCGCCGGTTCGATCCACGTGGGTTCCGCCGCAAAGTTCTTTGCTGAAGCCCGGCACGGTGACGACTCGGACCCGCTGCGAATATTTCTCGCCAAAGAAGGCGAGCGCCCCGGTGTTCAAAGCTTGATCGAGATCCATGACCTCCTTCGAAACGGGCTTGTTTTCGCGGATCTGCTCGTTCACCAGGCGCTCAATCTCCTGAATCTCTTGTTCGGTGAGCGGCGCGTAATGTGTGAAATCAAATCGCAATCGATCTTCCGCCACCAGCGAGCCGGCTTGTTTGACATGAGGTCCCAGAACATCGCGCAGCGCCGCGTGCATCAAATGGGTGGCGCTGTGATTGAGCATAATGCGACGCCGCCGCGCCAAGTCGATTCGTGCCGACAGTCGATCGCCCACGCGGATATCCCCGGCCTCCACGAGAACCTTGTGCACGATCAATCCGCTCAGCGGCGCGTAAGTGTCAAGAACGGCAACCCGGGAGTTTTCATTTTCCAACATCCCACGATCGCCGATCTGCCCGCCGCTCTCGGCGTAAAACGGAGACCGATCCAAAACGATTTCGCCTTCCTCGTGGGTTCTAAGAAGCGGCGCTTGTTTGTCGCCTTTGAGAATGGTCCGGACATGGCTGTCGGAAATCTCGGTTTCGTCGTATCCTGTAAAAACCACAGGCCCGGCCTCGGCAGCTTTTCGGTACACTTCTTTGACTTGTTTCTTGTCGACTCCCTTCCAACTTTCGCGCGCGCGTTCTCGTTGTCGTTCCAGTTCCGCGTTGAAACCGGGCCAATCGATCGTGAAGCCGCGCTGTTCGGCGATGTACTCAATCAGATCTTCCCGCAGGCCGTAAGTGTCGTAAAGCTTGAAGACTTCTTGACCGGGGATGGGAACGAGCGTGGCGCGTTGTCCGGCTTGCTGGGCAGCGTCCACAGCGCGCCGATGCTGATCTTCATGAGCTTCCATGATGCGGTTGAATTCCTTGATGCCCACGGAGAGCGTCGTCGAAAACAAATTTTCTTCGATAGTGACGGCACGCGTCACCAATCCCTTGGCGTCGGCGACTTCGGGGAATGCCTCTCCCATGAGATCCGCCACGAATTCGGTGACTTTGAAGAAGAACGGCAACTCCAATCCCAACTTCTTTCCGTGCCACAGGGCGCGACGCATGATCTTTCTGAGGACATAAGCGCGACCGTCGTTTCCCGGAAACACGCCGTCGGTGATGAGAAACGCGGTGGCCCGCGCATGGTCCGCGATGACGCGCATGGACACACCATCGTCGCTGTCATACACATACTTCTTCTCGGCGCATTCACTGATGAAATCGATGATGGGGCGGATCAAATCGGTTTCGTAATTGGAAGGAACATGCTGCAGAACGGCAGTGACGCGCTCCAATCCCATGCCCGTGTCGACGGAGGGTTTGGGCAGTGGAGTAGTCTGTCCGCTGGAATCCCGGTTGAATTGCATGAACACCAGATTCCAGATTTCCATGATCATGTCGCCGGGGCCGTTTACGAATTCGGCCCGATTGTCGCTCTTCTTGTCGCCCAGGAAGTAATGGATCTCCGAGCATGGTCCGCAAGGACCGGTGTCGCCCATCGCCCAGAAATTCTCTTTTTCGCCAAACCGCAAGATGCGATCAGCCGGCGCGCCCACCTTCTTCCAGAGTTCAAAGGCTTGGTCGTCATCTTCATAAACCGTGAACCAGAGGCGGTCTATGGGAAGACTAAAATCTTTGGTGAGCAAGTTCCAGGCGAGGAGAATCGCCTCCGCTTTGAAGTAATCTCCGAAGGAGAAATTTCCCAGCATTTCAAAGAATGTATGATGGCGGGCCGTCTTGCCGACTTCTTCCAAATCGTTGTGCTTGCCCCCGGCGCGGACGCACTTCTGCGAGGACGTCGCTCGCGTGTAATCGCGCCGTTCGTTGCCCAGAAAAACGTCCTTGAACTGATTCATTCCCGCGTTCGCAAACAGCAGCGTCGGATCATTGGCGGGTAAGAGCGGGGAGCTTTTGACAATCTTGTGCCCGTTCTTTTCAAAGTATTTCAAGAACGCCGTCCGAATCTCGTGACCGGTCAATCGAATTCCTCCTGAGGAAAACCCGCGTCCGCGGAAATTGAAATCTGAAACCGCTTTAACTCGCGCAGAATCTGTTCCGTGGTGAAGCCTGCACGCATCAACTGATCATACAAACGCTTTTTCTGCTGCGCATTCAGTGGTCGTCGGAGGCGCTTGAGCTTTACTTCCAAAGAGCGTCGCAGCAGCGCTTCCTCGTCCAAGGAACCACAGACTTCCTCGACGGCGCGTGACGCCAAGTCATCGGCAAGGCCGCGCGCCCGCAACTCCTGAAACACGCGCCGCCGGCCCTGGCGCTTCCTCTCCGCATGCATGCGCGCCAATTGAACCGCGTATTTTACATCATCGAGATAACCGCGCGCGACACATTTGTCGAGCACCGACTCCACCCAGCGCTGCTTCGGAGAGCGTTTTTCCAGCAGCCGGCGCATCTCCCAACGCGAGCGGCCCTTCTGCATCAGGAGTTTGACGGCCCGGTCGTAGAGTTCGTTTTCACTGGCGACCGGCTTCGGCTGGGATTTCATGTGCGGTTGGGGATTCAAGTTCGCGAAGAGGTCCGCTGAATCGACTCTCGAAATACGGACTCCATGGCGTCGCGCGCGGTGTCCGCCGTGGAGCGAATGCCCTGCACGCGCAGTTTGAATTCGTCGGGATTGGAAGCATTGCGCAACGCTTCGTCATAGGTGATGAGATTCTGCTTGAACAAATTGTAAAGCGACTGATCGAAAGTTTGCATGCTGTATTGGGAAGTGCCTTGCGCAATGGCGTCCCGGATGAGGCGCGTCTTGTCGGGATTGACGATGCAATCGCGGATGTATTCCGTGGACATCAAAACCTCCACGGCTGGCACGCGTCCTATCCCGTCGCTCTGACGCACCAAGCGCTGAGAGATCACCGCGCGCAGAATGGTCGCCAATTGCAGACGAATCTGATTCTGCTGGTGCGGCGGAAAAACCGTGATGATGCGCTGAACGGTTTCCGTGGCGTCAATGGTGTGCAACGTACTCAACACCAAATGCCCGGTCTCCGCCGCGGTGATGGCGGTTTCGATGGTTTCCACGTCGCGCATTTCGCCGACCAGGATGACATCCGGGTCCTGTCGCAGCGCGCTGCGCAGCGCACCCGAAAAATTCCGCGTGTCCACATCCACTTCCCGTTGGTTCACAAACGACTTCTTGTCGCGGTGCAGGAACTCGATGGGATCTTCAATGGTGATGATGTGCTCACAACGATTGACGTTCATGATGTCAATCATCGTGGCCAGGGTGGTGGACTTTCCGCTTCC
>CAZIDA010000066.1:0-6411 GCA_964537865.1 uncultured Acidobacteriota bacterium | reverse complement strand
TTGATTCGAACGTGGGGATGATTTCCCGCTTTCAGATGGAGATCGGACGCGCCCTTTTCCGCGGCAATGCGAAGCAGATCATCGACGATCATGCAGAGTCACCCGGTGAACCTACGCCCTCTCAGGCGTGAACGTAAGTCGGTTGTTGGACGAGCGTGAGCCAGTTGTAACGGTCCTCGGATTTTCCATTAACGATTCCAAAAAAGGCTTTTTGAATTTGTTCGGTCACGGGGCCGCGCTTGCCGTTTCCAATTTGGATTCGATCGACCGAGCGAATGGGAGTAATTTCCACGGCCGTTCCGGCGAAGAAGACTTCGTCCGCGATGTAAAGCCACTCTCGCGGAATGGCCCGTTCCACCAGCGGAATCCTGGCGTCTCGACAGATTTGAATCACGGAGGAGCGCGTGATGCCGGGCAGAATGGACGAACCCACCGGCGGCGTATACACCTCGCCGTGGCGGACCGTGAAGACGTTTTCGCCGCTTCCTTCGCTGACATAGCCTTCGCTGGTCAGCGCAATTCCCTCGGCATACTTGTTCGTGATCGCCTCCATCTTGATGAGTTGGGAGTTCATGTAATTGGCGCCCGCTTTGGCCACCGCGGGGAGCGTGTTCGGGGCCATGCGGGCCCACGAAGAAACGCACACGTCCACTCCTTGTTCCAATGCGTCGTCACCCAGATACTTTCCCCAGGGATAACAGGCGAGATAAACGTCGATGGGCGCGGGGAAAGGATTCACTCCGATGTCGCCATAACCGCGCAGAACAATGGGTCGGATGTAACACGCATCGAGCTTATTGATGCGCACCAACTCCACGATGGCTTCGGAGATTTGTTCGCGCGTGTAAGGAATATTGATACGGTATATCTTGCAAGAATTGTAAAGCCGCTCCACGTGATCGGCGAGTCGAAAAACGGCCGGGCCCTTGGGCGTTTGGTAACAACGAATTCCCTCAAAAATCGAAGAGCCGTAATTTACCACGTGGGCGAGCACATGAATTTTGGCGTCGTCCCAATCCACCATCTTTCCGTTGGCCCAGATTCTTGAGGCTTTTGTAATCGGCATGCATTCACTCCTCGGAGGAAGATTTGATACACCTCAGTTTCAATCCGAATCAAAGCAACTTCCAACTGCGCCGTGCCCGGATTATAGCATAGTCAACCGGACGAATAGATTCACAAAAAGCCATTTGCTTCCCATCCATCCACGTTGAGAATAGGGAAGGAATCTTCCGAACGGAAGAGCCAATTTGGTCGGATGAAAAGCATCCGCCGACCGCCGGCTAAAGGGGCTTGTCATCTCGGGGCATTAAGTTCATAATTTCGTCAACTTCATATGGTGAAGTTTCATTTGTTGAGGAAGGCTCCGGGATGGCCGTGGAAGGTTGCGTGGGTTCTCAAACCTGAGTCTGAATATTCAGTCAGCGACGATACTGCGCGTTGCTGAAGCCTTAAACCGCTCGAAAATGGAGAACATGAAGGACGTCGAAGTAGTTTCGAATGCCGCTTTGCCAAAACTGAAGCGCCCCTCCGCTTGAATGAAGAAACTTGACCGTCTCGGGTGGACGGAAGGATGCGCGGTTTCAGCTTATGGTTTGCGAATTGGACTCCGCTCCAATCGGAAGGGCGTTGTGCGTCGGGCCTTGTCGCGATTGCCTTACGGATGGAAACCCGCATCGAAGGCCGGCGTCGATCAAATGTATTCCATTTGGATTTCAAAGCAGCAACGTCAGAAGGGGATTCGCCGCTTCACTCTTCTGTATGAGGGGACGGTAATCGCGGCGCGCGATTTGGAGTTGGAGAAGATTCTGGAAGCCTTTGAATCCGACGTCAGCTTCTATGTCGCGGAGCATTCCCGGGACCGGCTTTTCTTCCATTCGGGGGTTGTGGGTTGGGAAGGGAAGGCGATTCTGTTGCCGGGCGTGAGCTTTTCAGGAAAGAGCACATTGGTGGCTGAGTTGGTCAAAGCCGGCGCCACTTATTATTCCGACGAATACGCGGTCGTCGATTCCCGCGGTCGAATCCATCCTTTTCCGCTTCCCATCTCGTTGAGAAAAGGCGAGAAGGGAGAACTCGTCAAGCATTCTTTGAATTTGTTCAATGCGGAGATCGGTGAGAAACCGCTTCCAGTCGGTTTGATCGTGGTGAGCCAATACAAGAAGGGCGCGCAATGGAGTGCGCGATCTGTTTCCGCGGGACAGGGTGTGTTGGATCTGTTGTCAAATGCGCTGGCTGCACGACGTTCTCCGGGCGAGGCGCTTGGCGTTTTGCGCCGGATTGTCGATCAAGCGTCGGTTCTGAAAGGCGATCGAGGCGAGGCCACCGAGGCGGCGCCGCGCATCCTCAGGAGTTTGGAGAATTGAATCATCCCCAGGAATTCGGGGAGGAGGAAGCCATGACGAACAAATCGGTTTTTCCGTTGGCGAGAAAAGAAGAGTTGACCACCGAAGAAGTGGGAAGTGAGTTGCTGGTTTACGATCAAAAGCGGCACAAGGCGCATTGCCTGGACCGCACGGTGGGCGCCATCTGGAAGTGCTGCGACGGGAAGACCGATATCACCGGAATTGCTGGGCGCCTGCAGAAGCAATTCAGCGGGCCGCTCGATGAGCAAGTCGTGTGGGTTGGCTTGAAGCGGCTGGGCAGGGCGCACTTGCTCGAAGATCGATTGGTTCCGCCCTCCGATCTGATAAAGAATCAGTCCAGACGCGCATTGATGAAGAAGGTTGCGATGGTTGGCGGGCTTTCGGTGCTGTCTATTTTGGTTCCGACTGCGGCGCAGGCTGCTAGCCAGTGCGTCAGTTGCGGGCATTACTACGACAAGTATGGACACTACGAGATAGGCAAACCATGCTGCGAGGGAGGAAACTGCGTTAGGATTCGCAATTGCCAGTAGGATAAGGCGGCTGACGTGAATGTGCTTTCACGAGACAATCAGTCTGTTTGCGGACTCGGCGTCCTAATTCAACAGATCCTCCATCAATCGTTCGCGCGGAATCCTCCTTCGCTTGAGCTCACTTCGGAACAACTCGCTCTCTCGCTCCCGCTTCTGCTTCATGGGGGGGCGGTCGGTCTGGCTTGGCGCCGCATTCAAGACAGCCGGCTGAAAGAGTGTGCAGCCGCTCAATCCTTGTATCGGAATTCCCGATTTCAAAGCCTCGCCTCTGCCGCACAAATTTCACGCATCCACAAAACATTCTCTCTCCTTCGTCGCGCGAACATTGAACCCGTCTTGGTCAAGGGGTGGGCTATGGCGCGGCTCTATCCGGCGCGCGGCCTGCGCCCGACGGGCGACATCGATCTTTATGTCAAACCTAATGAAGGCGAACGCGCGGCTCAAATTCTAAGAGAGGTCATCGCGGCAGGATGGCAAGTCGATTTGCACGCCGACATGCGATTGATGGAAGACCGATCCAGTGATGAGATTTTTCGGCGCGCTCCATTAATTGACCTCGATGGCGAAGGCATCCGTGTGCTGTCGCCGGAAGATCAGTTGCGGCTGGTCGCTTTGCACATGATGAGTCACGGCGCCTGGCGCCCGCTTTGGCTGTGCGATGTCGCCGTCATGCTTGAATTTCTGCCCGGCAGTTTTGATTGGGAGTATTGTCTGAGCGGAGAAATGAGAAGGACAAACTGGGTGAAATGCGCGCTCAAGTTGTCCCACGAAATGCTCGGCAGCAACATTTCAGCGGTTCCTGATTCCGTTAGAAGATGCAACTTGCCACATTGGCTGATGCGGACGGTTCTGAGAGAATGGGGAAGACTCGTCACTCCTCACGGCATGCGAAGTCCGATGTCTTTCGAACTCCGACATCCTTTGCATCTTCCGCGGGCGCTAAAAGAGCGCTGGCCCAATCCCATTGAAGGAACCTTCGGCAGAGGCAATCCGTTCGATGAATCGCCGCGGCTTCCGTTTCAATTGAAAGAGTGCGTTCGACGGGCGGCTCAATTTGCTGCTGGTCCTGCAAAAAGAATAGCTGGTCAAGCCGAATTCCGAGGGCGTGAATGATGCGTTCTGTCCGGCGGGCCAAAAAGGCTTGCGCTCCGTCCTGTAGCGGCCGGATTCACAGCACGTCCGCAAACGATTTCCGGGTTCGATAAAACCAACTGTACCCTAACCAAAAAACAATCAGCGATCCGAGGGTTAAAGCGACGAGCGCTTTAGTCTCAAGTCCCGCTCCATCCAAGAGAATTCTCCGATAGTTATTCACAATCGTGAACATCGGGTTGATCATGAAGAGGGACTTCAGGATGTGGGGCATGTTGGCGTCCAGGACAATTCTTTCGGGATAAAAAATCGGCGTTAAAAAGAGCCACGCGGTAAGAATCAAATTCAAAAAATTTGTGATGTCCCGGATGAACACCGTCAGACTGGCCAGAAACCATCCCAAACCCAGGGTCAGGAGAATTTGCGGAATCAACACCAGCGGAAGAAAGACGATGGTCCAAGGGATGGAATGTCGAAAGACGGCGATGGCCAACAAGAGAACCACCAACCCGATGCCTTCGGTGATGAGCGCGGAGAGCATCATGTTGATGGGAAGAATCTGCGTCGGGAAGACCAACTTCTTGACGAAATTGGAATTCTCCAAGATGACGGTGCTAGAGCGCGTCAGGGCTTCGCTGAAAGCCATCCAGGGGAGCATTCCGCAGAAAAGATAAAGAACGAAGGAGGTGGGGGAGCTGTCGGCGCCAAAGCGAACTTTCATGATCAGAGAGAACGTGACCGTGTAAACGCACAGCATGAAGATGGGCTGCACGACGGTCCAGAAGAAGCCGACGGCCGAGGCGCGGTATCGCGAAGCAAAATCCCGCTTCACGAGCGTGACGATCAACTGCGAGTTCGTCACCATGTCGCGAAAAGGATAGTAAATGGCTCTAACCAGTTTTCTCATTTTTGCGGATTTCGTAAAGCAGGATCGCCGCGGCGATCGCGGCGTTCAAGGATTGGACAGATTCGACCATGGGAATTCGGATCTGTTGGCGGCAGCGCGCCACGGTTTCCTTGTTCAGTCCTCGCGCCTCCTGTCCGATGAAAAGCGCGAGCGGCAATCGGAGCGTGTGTTGCTCGATGGTCTGCCTGGCCTGCAACGACGCCGCAACTGCCGTGACGCCGTGCTCTTCAAACATCCGGAACAGGGCCGGCTCGTCCACTCCCTGAAAGATCGGCACGCGCAAGATTGAGCCGGCGCTGGCGCGAACCGCTTTCGGATTATACGCGGAGACCGTCTTCTTTGTCGTGAAGATTACGTCCACGGCGAACGCCTCGGCGCTGCGGATGATGGAGCCGAGGTTCCCCGGATCTTGAAGCCCCGCAAGCGCCAACACGAGGACGCGAGGATTGTCCCAAACGGATTTCAGCTCACAATGGCGCAGACGCGCCAACGCGATGACTCCGGTGGATGCTTCGGTTTCGGAAAGGGAGGCGATCAACCGCGGCGGCGCCTGACACACGCGCGTTCCTTCTTCCCGAAGCCAATTCATGAGATTGGCATCCAGGAGCGAGAAATCGGCGGCGAGAAGCGCTTCGATGTGCGCGTTGCTTTTGAAGGCCTCGCGAATCATGGTCGGCCCTTCGATTGGTAGCAGCCCGCCCTCAGTCAATCCGCCCTTTCGCCAAGCGGCGCGGATTTCTTTGATCACCGAATTTTGGGGGCTCTTGATGAACTCGAATTCTTCTGCCATAAGGGTGAGTGCTGATCCGCCGTTTCCAGTTGCGAGTTCACTCTGTTTTGCGGACACGGTGTGGCGGATCGATCATAGCGGATTTTTGGAGGATTGCACAGGTCAGCCCGTACGAACAGCGAATCGCCGTCGCCAAAGCTCCAATTTGAATTGGAAGCGTTCATGCCGGCGTAGTGCGCCATGTCGAAACGCAATCGCCAGCGCGGAGACTATGCCGCTGAGCGAATCTTTTCACCTGTCGCTCTCAATGTTCATTTGATTTTGAGTTGGAAGGTTTTTTCGGAGATGCGTTTGTTCTTTTCGATGTCCGAAAAATCGATGGTCAAGGAGTCTCCGGACGACTCCACCAGTTTCTGTCGCACCGGAAGCCAGCGATCCGAATCGAGCCACACTTCCTGAGTGCTGAAGAACGTTTTCGCCTTCGGGCTCCTGGGTGTCAGAACCAGCTTAACGGTTTTGCGCCCGTCCACTTTTGCTTCTCCCAAATAGCGAATGGAATAGGTTTTTCGAAGCGTTTCGCCGGAAGATCCCACGCCGGCGAGCAATCCCAATTCCGCTTTGTTCTGCAGTGCATCGCTGCCGAGCTGGAAGGTGTCGAGCTTCTTGATGTTCGGATAATAAACGGACACGTTGCCGTCGGAAATGAGAATCTCACGCCGCGAACGTTTTTCGAATTGGATCTTGATTTCATTTCCATGGCGTCCATGTCGAAACCACAAACGTCCGGTC
>CAZIDA010000065.1:0-10660 GCA_964537865.1 uncultured Acidobacteriota bacterium | reverse complement strand
CTTCCGGAATGAGCCATGAAGGAATTTGTCGCCGGTTCTTCGTTTTCCGCGCATTCAAAAGTTCCGCGGCTCGAAGAGAAATATCTTCACGCGTGCGCGCCACAACACCCAAACCTTCGCGTTCAATCAACCGGCAATGCGCCTCTTCCGGCCCTGGAATAGGATTGACGCAAATCATGGGAAGTCCCAAGCACGCGGCTTCGGTCAACGTCACGCCGCCCGGTTTGGTCACCAACACATCGGCGGATCGCATCAAGGCGTCGATGTCATCTCTCCAGCCGTAAATCTGGAGCGATTTGTCGCCGCGCAATTCTTGCTTCACTTTCTCCAGCCGCCGGCGCATCCGGGAATTCAATCCCGCGACCGCGATCATCGACATCGCGCCCTTCATTCGCGAAAGCTCGCGAACAATTTCGTCCATCTTCAGCGGTCCCATTCCTCCGCCCATGATCAGGATGCATGGAGATTTCGAGGAAGTCTCAGGGTCCGACAGCGCCGATTCTTCGCCGCGCGGCTTTCGGAATTTTCGAAGCACGGGAATTCCGGAAATTTCGATACGCCGACTCTCAGCGCCCCACTCCGACAACTGCCGCGCGACATCGGCGGTCGGCACGAAATAACGGTCCACTTCCGGTTGAACCCACACCGGCTCGGATTCGTGATCGGTGGCCACCGCGAAAAGATTCGCTCCGGTGATTCCGCGGCGTTTTGCCAGCGATGCCATTTCGCAGGCGCCCACTTCCGTCGCCACCAAAACATCCGGCTGCCAGGAGCGAATCTCCTCGAACACGCGCCGACAACCCCAGCGAAAAAGCCACGCCGGCGCCGTCTGGCGATGAAGTTTCTGGTGGCGCGCTTGGAACAATCGCGCCCACAGCGACGGCGCAAAACGAATCATCATCCAATACGGCCAAACGTACAGAGCGCGGAACCACGTCGACCCGGCTTGAATGCAGTCGATCGTCCGCGTTTCGACAGCGACGCTCTTCTCGCGAAGCGCCTCGGCGATCGCCGACGCCGCCACCACGTGTCCGGCGCCGAAGGACAAAGTCAAAATGAGAATGCGTTTCTTCGCCATGATTTCTGCCATCGACTGACGACTGCCACACCCACCGAAAATCACTTGCCGGCCAACGCCAATTCCTTCTTCACCAACTGCGCGAGATCGCCCACATGAGGCGTTTCCGGATGCGCCGCCACTTTCTCAAAATTCGCCTGGGCCCGCGCGGTCTTACCTTGCAACTTCTGACTGTTCGCCAGCGCGAACAGAAAAATGGGATTGTTCGGATACTTGGCCGCCAGTTCCGTCAAAATCTTCTCGGCTGCCGCGTAATTCTTCTCGGAATCGCGGAGATAAATGGATGCCAGAAAGAACTTGGCTTCCGTCGAAACAAAATTGTTCAGCCCGGCGGCTTGCCACAGTTGTTGAATGCCTTCCTGCTGATTTCCGGCGGGCAATCGAATGAGGAATCGCAGCGGCTTATAGATACCGCCGTACTCCTCCACGTAAAAATTGTAGGCGCCCAATCCGAGATAGGCGTCCTTGAAACTCGGATCGAGCTGCAGGCACTGCTCCAAGTAATCATGTGAGCGCTTGACGTACTTTATCACCGCGAGCGTGTGATCTCGTCCCGCTTCCAAGCGCGATCGGAGCGCGTTCGACATGCCCAGATGGAAATAAGCTTCTGCGTCGTTGGGATGGTTCTTGAGATACGCGTCGTCCGCCGCAAAGGCTTTTTGCATCGTGCTGATGAACCGGTTGTCGAACGGCGACGTCGTGGTCTTCAACGCGTCGATGTAATCGAGCGCGTAAAAGTCCCCGGTGGAATTGAAAATCTTCCACCAGTAAAACTCCGACTCAAAGATCACGCCCAACGGAGAATCCGGCCGAAGCTGTTTGACCTTTTGAAAGTCGGCCCAAGCCTTGTCGTAATCCAGATTGAACAGCGCGTCCATGCCGCTGTTCAGCAACTGGACGACGGCCGGATCCTGCAAGGCGCCGGGGGCCGAAAAACTTTGAACGGAAAAACCCAAGAAAAAAGCGAGGGCGACAACGCCCCCTTTCCATCGACTCCGACTTCGCTTCATTCAATATTCCAACGTTTCTTGTGATTCAGCTCAGCTCCTGAATCGGCAGTGATTATTTTGAATCCACCAGCCCGCGTCGTTGATCGACCAAGCGCAGCAGTTTTCGGCCTTGGCGGAGCGTGCCCGGACTCGCAAACTTGAAATCCAATTCGTACAGTCCCATCTCGTAGTTCTTCCAGAAGTCCGCAAACAAGGACCGCAGATTCTGCTTCACGGTTTCGGCGACGGTGGCGGGCGCTTTGCCGTTGAGCAATTCGAGGTGAAGTTCCACGCAGTCTTTATGGTTGGGCCGAGTAATCCGGACCTGCCAATCGTCACTGATGCCCGCGACCCCGCGCAGTGTTGTCTCAAAAATCCAAGGAGAAATATTCCCCATGCCGCAAACGATCATTTCATCTTTGCGGGAACGGATCCGGGCAATGCGCCGCATGGGCAATCCGCAAGGACACGGCTCGTCGATCAAGCGCGTGATGTCGGCGGCGCGATAACGCAGAAGCGGCATCACCTTGCGCGTCAGCGTGGTGTACACCAATTCGCCGTATCCGTCGCGGTCGGGCGCGTCGACTTCGAAGAGAAAATTCAGTTCGTTCAGATGATAGCCGTTCTTCAATCGGCATTCCACGCCGATGGCGCCGAACGATTCCGTTTGGCCGTATTCCATCAGCACGTCGGCTTTCCACACGCTCTCGATGTATTGCCGCGTCTGCTCGGTCAGGTTCTCGCCGCCCACCAACATGAATTTCATCGGCCAGACGCCGCGCTTCTCGGCGATCTCCGTGAGGCGCAGCAGCCACGACGGCTCGGCAATCACAACGTTGAATCGGTAATCGGCGGCGCGCTCGTAGAATTCCCCGGCGTCGATCTTGCCGGCCTCGACGTGCAGGCAACCGAGCAGCCGCGTGATTTCGCGCGCCAACGGTCCGGACACCCAGAAGGAATGATCGAACGCCGAGACCACGCGATCGGTCGCCTCAAGGCCCAAGTGCGTCAGCGCAATGGCCCCGTACCGCGCCATGGTTTGCATTTCGTGCAATCCAAAAAACACCCTCTTGTTTCCGGCGGAAGTGGTGCCGGTGGTCTCGAAAGCAATCTGCGCCGGAGCGCAGAGAAAATCTTCGACCGCATGCGCGCGCAAATCGTTGGAGTCCGTGAAGAAACCGTCCAAATCCTTCGGCGTCTTCACGCGCCGCGGATCGATGCCGGCCTCACGCAGCCGGCGCCGATAGAATGCGGAATGCTCCGCCGCATAGCGGACCACCGATTGGAAACGGGCGCTCTTCACCTGATCGATGAAACTCATCGGCAAATGCACGCCCAAGCTGAGGGCGCGCGCCGGATTCAAGCCGACCATGCGCTCTTCCACCCATTCACTCAAGGTTGCCAGAATGGCCATGGGGTCTCTTCGATTTCCCCTCGTTCGCGCGAACGAAAAGTCCGATGTTCTGCTTCGCTCGCTTCAAGCCGGCGATGAATTTTCGGCGGTCACCGACCCTGCTGCCGTAGCGCTGCTCCCGATAAACCGTACATCATGCCCCGGAACGATGATCCCGTCAAACTGAATCAGCTTCTTCTTCGTCTCTTCATAAAGCCGGCGGTGCGTGGGCGGAAAAGTCATCCCGTCGCGATCTTTGCTGTCGCGAGTCAACAAGGCGTCGCCGGCCACCAACGCCGGGCCTTCGGCGGTCTCGAACACAAAGGAGTGATGAAAGGGAACATGACCCGGAGTATGGATGGCCTTCATTCCATCCGGGAGTCCGCCGTCTTCCAGCCAAAGGAACTGCTCGCGCTTTCCCAATCGTTCCACCGACCAAAACCGGCGCACCAGCTTGATCATCGACCGAACGACTTTGGGATCGTCTTCGTACATCTTCAGTTCAGGACAAAACCGGTAAATCTGATCCAGCGTGGGTGCGTCCTTCGTCAATCGGTCGCACAACTCCGTCATCCACTCGAACTCGCGGCGAGAACAAATCACCTGGGCCCGGGAAAACAAGCAATTGTTATGAGAGTGATCGAAGTGCAGATGCGTATTCACCACGTAGTGGATCGAATCGGCGGTGAGTCCGCGCCTCTCCAACTCCTCGAGCAACTGTTTCCCTTGGCGCGGATAGCCGGTGTCGATCAGCAGAATCTCGCCGGATCGACGCGCCAAAGTGACGCTGGCTTGAAGGGCACCGCCCTCCAGCAGATTTTCAATGGTCCAATCGCCATTCTTCATAAGTCAGAAACTTCTCACCCGCGCAGCGCTTCGCCCGACGCAAAGGCCTTTCCTGTCTCAAGCACTTTCAGAAAAGTTCTCACCGGAACCGGTGGACGGATCTTCGGCGGGCGCCGGAAAAGAGACGGGAGCGTGGCGGTCATCAACGGGCGTTATCCCGGCGGCATTCGGTCCGCGGCAAAGTCCGGTTTCTTGGCCAGGAGCACGGCGTTCAATCCGCCAAACGCAAAGGAATTGGAGAGCGCCGCCTTCACCGTTCGCTCGCGCGCTTGATTGGGCGCGTAATCGAGATCGCATTCCGGGTCCGGGACGGTGTAGTTTGCCGTGGGCGGAATGACGTTTCGATCGATGGCCATAACGGTGGCGATCATTTCGATGCCGCCGGTCGCGCCCATGGCGTGCCCGTGCATGGATTTCGTGGAGCTCACCACGAGGTCAGGCTTCAATCCAAAAACCGATTTGATCGCACGGGTCTCGTTGACGTCGTTGGTCGGCGTGGCCGTTCCATGAGCGTTGATGTAATCGATTTCATTCGCATTCAAGTGGGCTTCATCGAGCGCCAACCGCATGGCTCGCGCCGGTCCTTCGCTGGTCGGATGGGTGATGTGATCCGCATCGGAGGTCATGCCGAAGCCGGCGATTTCCGCGTACATCTTGGCGCCTCGCTTGCGCGCGTGCTCGTATTCTTCCAGCAGCAGAATTCCGGAACCTTCCCCGAGCACCAAACCTTCACGATCTTTGCTGAAGGGACGGCACGCTCTCTTCGGATCGCCGTTCCCCATCGCCAGCACCCGCATCGCTTCCCAGGCGCGCAGGATGCCGTAAGCAATAGGCGCGTCGCTTCCGCCGGCCAAGACGGCGTCGGCTTGACCGTACTTGATGGTTTGATAAGCAGTCCCGATGGCGTGGCCGGCCGACGAACAGGCCGTCGTAAAACTCAGCGACGGTCCTTTGCAGCCAAACTCCATGGAGATGTGGCTGGCGGCGGCGTTGTGCATCAACTTGGGAATGGTGAAGGGATGCATGCGCTGAGCGTTGTTGCGATAGAGTTGTTTGTAGCCGCAATCGAGCGTTTCCGCCCCGCCCATGCCGGTACCCACCATGGCGCCGAACCGCAGCCTTTCTTCTTCCGTCGGTGTGAAGCCGGAATCCCGGAGCGCTTGACCCGCCGCCACGATGGCGTATTGCGCGAAGCGATCAAGGTAATCCTGCTTCTTCGGGGAAAAATAGGCGCTGGGATCGAAGCCCTTGACCTCCGCCGCCACTTTGACCGTGAGAACGGAGTTGTCGACGTGCGTGATGTAGCCGATGCCGGATTCCGCGGCGATGAGGTTGCGAAAGAATTCTTCCGCCGTGTTGCCGACGGGCGAGATGATTCCCAGCCCGGTCACAACCACCCTTCTCACTGGGCCCCTCCCGCCGGCTTCTCCGTCGGTGATTCCGCCGGCATGCTGGCGACAAGTTCCGCTTTGAACGCCTCGGGATTCTCCATGTATCGCGTCAAGTCGTCCACCACTTGGCGCACGCCCTTCATTTGTCGGGCGATGGAATCGGGGATAGCGATGCTGAATTCCTCTTCCAGCGCAAACATGATGTTCACGCCGTCCAGCGAATCAATCCCCAACTCTTCAAAGGTGGAGTTGATGCTCACCTTCCCGGCATCCAGATGTTGTTCTCGCGTGATCACATTGATCACCCGCTCTTCAATTGTCATTGAGGTCTTCCTCCCGCCGTTTTGTTTTGTGGTTTCCGCGCCTCGATTTTCACGAATGAAAACGATCCTTTCCTTTACAAAGGGGGAACAGGATTGGCGTTCACGGTTGCCGACCGCGGTTGAGCGGACAACAGACCGTCAACACAATTCAGCAATTGCTCCATGTTGACCGGCTTCTCAAAAACATGATCGATGCCCAGCGCTTCGGCTCTTTCCCGCAGCTCCGCGTCGATGCAGGTCGTGATCAACACACAATGAATCTGAGGACGCGACTGCTTCACCGACTGAATCAACTGCAATCCACTCACGTGCGGCATTTGCAGATCCGCCAACAGAACATGGCAGCAGGAGCCTTGCTCCAACCATTCCACCGCCTGCCGCCCATCGTCCACGGTGAACACCACGTAATGCTGGCCTTCAAACACTTCCCGCAATAAATCCCGAGTGGTTCCATCATCGTCTGCTATGAGTATTCTCTTTTTCTCGTTGACATCCATCTCATGCGCTCCCGACCAACGTTTACGAACCCTTCGTCCTTCCCTTTTCCGGATATCCCCAAAAAAGATCACGGACTCGCGAACATGCTTCCAAACAATTGAGTGTCGGACCTACCCGCCTAAAACGGCATTACCTTTCAACAGCAGGTATGATTCCAAAAATTTCTTATCGAGTGACTTTTTCGGCAAATATCTGGGATTTAAGGAAATAAACGGGGGCTTCTTTGACCGTGGACTCCTATAGAAAAAAAATCAAAGACAAAAATGGACACGCGTGGAAAATTTGGGGCACGGAAAATGAAGACCGCACCTCAGGAAAAGTCGGGCATGAGCCGCCAACCGTTGAGGCGATGAGTTTCCGCAAAGCATTCTCGAGAGCGCGGCCGGTCCACAACAAAAAAAAGGAAGCCCAAAGGCTGAGCTTCCTTTCCAGAACGACACAATCTTTCTTTGAAGCGCTCCCTACTTTCCGAGAGAAAGGAACGAGATCAACAAAACATAGAGCACCAACGACTCGATGAAGGCCAGACCGAGAATGAGGAAAAGCTGAATGGTCTTGGCGGCGCCGGGATTGCGCGCCACGCCTTCACAAGCCGCGGAAACGGCCTTGCCCTGAGCCAAGCCGCAAGCCGCCGCGGCGATTCCAAGCGCAAAGCCCGCCGTGATGACTCCTCCGTACTCGCCAAATCCGGTCTTCGCCTTGGCGGTCTCCTGTCCAAACGCGAGCGTCGTTGCCAACAACAACAGAATCGTGATCAGAATGACTTTCTTCATAACTTCTGTCTCCTTTTTTGCGGCGAGCAAGAGCCCACCGCGAATGATGAACATTTATCAGGAGGTGGTTGCGAAACACCCCTCGTGCAGTTCCGCCTCACACTGATAAATCCTGCCGAACAAAATACCTCGAAATCACCCTTCGAACTGGTTGAGGTGATCGAATCTCACACCTCGCACCTCAAACCTCACACCTGTTCTCAAGCATGCTCCTCGTGCGCCTCGCTCTCCACGGCGCCGGCCAGGTAGACAATCGCCAACAAAACGAAAACCAGGGTCTGAACCAGCGAGGTGAATATCTGCAGCGCCATGATGGGCAGCGGAACAACCAACGGCACGAGCCCGAAGAACACCAGCACGATCATATCTTCGCCGTAGATATTTCCAAACAACCGGACGCTCAGCGAAAGCGGGCGCGCCACGTGGCTGATGATTTCGACGGGAAACATCAACGGCGCCAGCCACCAAACGGGGCCGCAGAAATGTTTCAGGTAACTCAGAATTCCATGTTCCTTGAAACCTTGGTAGTTGTAATACAGAAAAACAATGACGGCGCAGGCCACTGTGACATTCAGGTTCGAGGTCGGAGACTTCAATCCGGGAACCATGCCGGCCATGTTGGAAAGAAAAATGAACAACGCCAACGTGACCACCAGCGGAAGGAATTTCACGCCCTTGGGGCCGATGTTCTCTTCCAAGAGCGACTTCAAATAATCATAAAGCAGTTCGAACACTTGCTGCAGGGGACCGGGAATCATCTTCAGCCCGCGGCGCACCACGATCATCACGACGACCGTGAACAGCACCACGACCACGGACATCACCACGTGGTCCGGGATCACGGGTTCGCTCCCTTGATGGTGAATCCCGATCAGCGCCAGCATATGCGCCACCCACGGGCCAATCAGCTTGTTGACCCACAATGTCAAAAGGAGAGGTTTTTCTTCCATGAACAAGTTCCTATAAGTCCGGGATTAAACCGACTTGACACGAAGCGTTGAAACGGTCATTCGAATTCCTTGAATCATAATCGCGAAGATGGGCAAGGAGAGTCCCACCGTGAACGCGAGCACATGGACGGCGTCGTAGCGAATGGCGACGAAAGCCACAACGCCCACTACGATGTAGCGCAGCACAAACTCGAAAATCGCGCGGCGCACGATATGCCCGGTCCGCGACGACGGAGCCGCCGCCAAGTCGGCCCGCACCAGCTTGGGAATGCTGATGCTGAGCAGCCAGAAGTTGACGGCCGAAAGTACCGCTCCCACCGCGAAGCTCCACACGCCCGCCGGATTACGATGCGCCGCCAACAATCCGATGGCGACCACCGACAGCGCCAGAAAATTCTGGACGAGCTGTCGATAGAATTGAGCGTCCGGCATTTGCGCAAGATAACTATTCTTTTCGCTCATGGGAGTTCGAGGCGCCCCTTTCGTCCTTCGGCGGCGCCTCGTCCGTCAATCGGTTGTACTCGGCCACTTCCTTGAAGAGATTGATGAATGCCCCGACGATCCCACACACCACAAAGAAGATCATCAAGAAGGGACCGGTGTGAAACCAACGATCGAGGGCGCTGCCGATGAAGTAGCCGACGACAATGGAGATGGGAAACATCATCCCCACGGAGGAAAGCATGAGGAGTTGGTTTCGTTCTTGGCGCTCTTTTCTCCTCATGGCCGCCGCCCTTGAGAACTTTTTCCCAATCAAAGCTAGCGATGATACCCGAACTTTTTCGGCTGGACAAGGGAATTTCAGGAAGGAAGATCTCCGCCAGGCGCGGGCTCGGTCGAACACGGGAAGAGGCGACTTTCGCACATCGAAACTTCCATTTGACACTCCATCGAGACTAATATAGTTTTTTCACTCGCTCTTGCGTTGTCGCTTCAAGGCCGTGTAGCGGACAGAATTGTCGGCGAGGAATTTTCAAAATCGCAGAGCCTCAGAAACATTTTTGGGAGAGATCACGAATGGCCGAGTTTGTGAAGATCGCCCTGACAACTGAAATCGCGGAAGGCGCCGGCAAGGCGATAGCTGTGGATGGAAAATCTGTCGCCATCTTCAACGTCCAAGGGAAGTTCTACGCGATCGACAACGCCTGCGCTCATCGGGGCGGTCCCATCGGCGACGGCATGCTCGACGGCCAAGTGGCCACGTGTCCTTGGCACGGATGGCAGTGGGACGTCACCACCGGCAAGTCTCTTTTCAACCCGGCGGTCGCGGTCAAAAAATTTTCATTGAAAGTGGAAGGTAACCAGATTTTCATTGACCTGGGCTGATTTCATGCGGACGGAGAGCGGAGATTAGCTTCCGTCCGTGTTCTCATCGCATACATCGAGGAGTATTCATGGAGATTCGCAATGTGTTGATCATTGGATCGGGACCGGCCGGCCTCACCGCGGCGGTGTACGCGTCGCGAGGAAATTTGAATCCGCTGGTCGTCGAAGGGTATGAGGCCGGAGGACAACTCACCCTCACCACCATGGTGGAAAACTTTCCGGGCTTTCGCGACGGCGTGATGGGGCCGCAGCTTATGGACGACATGCGCGAGCAAGCCAAGCGATTCGGCGCCGAAATTCGGACCGGGGCCGTCACCCAGGTCGATTTATCGAAGCGCCCGTTTACGGTGAGCTTCGACGACGGCGAACCGGTTCAAACCAAGACCTTGATCATCTCCACCGGCGCGTCGGCGCGATTGCTGGGGCTGGACTCGGAACGTAAGCTCATGGGACACGGCGTTTCGACCTGCGCCACCTGCGACGGATTTTTTTATCGGGGGAAGGAAGTCGTGGTCGTGGGAGGCGGCGACTCCGCCATCGAAGAAGGAACCTTCCTCACGAAATACGCCAACAAAGTTACCATCGTTCATCGGCGGAATGAGTTGCGCGCTTCCAAGGTGATGCAGGATCGCGCCTTCAAGAATGAGAAGATCAAATTCATTTGGGATTCCACTGTCACCGAGGTGCTGGAGGTCAATGCCGGCGAAGTCAAAGGTGTGCGCTTGAAGAACCTGAAGACCGGGGAAGAAAGTGTTTTTTCGTGCGACGGATTGTTTATCGCCATCGGCCATACGCCCAACACGGAACTCTTCAAAGGCCAACTCGACATGGATCAAGCGGGGTACGTTCGCTGCGCGCCCAATAGCGCCAAGACGAGCGTTGAAGGCGTCTTCGCGGCGGGCGATGTTCGCGACCACGTTTACCGCCAAGCTATTACCGCCGCTGGAACCGGATGCATGGCCGCCATCGATGCCGAACATTTCCTCAACGAACACGCGGATAAATGAAGCGGCAAACATTTCGCGCGAGGTGAGGTATCATTTATCCCAAATTACGCAGGGGTTGATCAAGGTTGAGCGAAAAATATTTTATG
>CAZIDA010000064.1:0-10661 GCA_964537865.1 uncultured Acidobacteriota bacterium | reverse complement strand
GACCTCGCCGGAACACTATCGCCATTGGAAATTCCACATCGACGGGCCGGTCGCCACCTTGGCCATGGACGTTCAGGAAGACGCCCCGCTGGGCCAAGGCTACAAGCTGAAGCTGAACTCCTACGATCTGGGCGTCGACATCGAATTAGCGGACGCCGTGAATCGCATGCGCTTCGAACATCCGGAAGTGCGAGTCGTCATCATCACCAGCCTCAAGCCCAAGATGTTTTGCGCCGGCGCCAATATTTACATGCTGGGCACGTCCTCGCATCCTTTCAAAGTCAACTTCTGTAAATTTACGAACGAGACGCGCTGCGCCATCGAAGACGCGTCGCGCGGATCGGGAATTCGTTTCATGGCGGCGCTCAACGGCGTGTGCGCTGGCGGCGGCTATGAGTTGGCGATGGCCTGCGACGAAATCTATCTCGTCGACGACGGCAACTCGGCCGTATCGTTGCCGGAAGTGGCGCTGCTGGGCGTGCTTCCCGGAACCGGTGGGCTGACGCGCTTGGTCGACAAGCGCAAGGTGCGACGAGATCGCGCCGATGTCTTCTGCACATTGGCTGAGGGCATGAAAGGGAAGCGTGCGAAAGCTTGGGGACTAGTGGACGATGTGTTTTCGACCAGCAAGTTTGAAGAGTCCGTCAAGGCGCGTGTGAATCGCTGGCTGGAATCGAGTTCACCGGTGAAATCCAAATCCGGGCAAGGCGTTCGTCTCACGCCGCTCGAAGTGAAGGTTACTGACAGCGCGCGAGAATACCGGCATGTGTCGCTGCTCCTGGATCGTCCGGCACACGTGGCGCAGCTCACCGTGCGCGGGCCGGATTCTCTTCCTGAGTCCATCGGTTCCGCTTTGAAGCAAGGCAGTCAGTGGTGGCCTTTGCTTGCTTACCGGGAACTGGACGACGCCTTGCTCCACCTTCGCGTCAATGAGTTGGAAATCGGCTTGGTGTGTGTGCGAACGGAAGGCGATCTCGAAAAAGTTCTTCAGTGGGATGAATGGCTGGCGTCGCATCGCGATCACTGGTTTGTGCGGGAAGTTCTTCTGTTGATGGGACGGGTGCTGCGCCGCATGGACCTCACGGCCAAGAGTTTTTTCAGTTTTGTTGAAACGGGAAGCTGTTTTGCCGGAAACCTCTTCGAGCTGGCTCTGGCGTCGGACCGCATTTACATGAAGAACGACGCCGACCAAAAAACTCAAATCGCGCTCGGCGCCTTGAACGCCGGTGCTTTGCCGATGTCGAACGGATTGTCTCGCTTGGAATCGAGATTCTTGAACGACCGGTCACAGCTTGAGAGTCTTGTCGAGAAGATGGCGCGCTTCGGGCCGGAAGAGGCCGAGGAAGCGGGATTAATCACGTTGGCGCCGGACGCGCTGGACTGGGACGACGAAATCCGCGTCGCCGTCGAAGAGCGAACGTCGCTTTCACCGGATGCGTTGACGGGCATGGAAGCCTCGCTGCGCTTTGCTGGGCCGGAGACGACAGACACAAAAATCTTCGGGCGATTGACCGCGTGGCAGAATTGGATTTTCCAGCGTCCTAATGCGGTCGGCGAGCACGGCGCCTTAACGAATTATGGAAAGCCGACGCAAGCGAAGTTTGATCTTCGAAGAACGTGAGAGAAGCAGGTGTCAGGTGTGAGGTGCCAGGTGTCAGAAAAGTCGGACGCGTCAGACGAGTCAGACCGGTCAGACACCTCTGACAATAAAAACTGCTTTGATCAAAGATAGGTGATGCATGACTCTTTACGACAAAATTCCCAACAACGTCGATCTCAGCAACGATCCGCAGCTTCAGCGGGCGCTGGAGAAGTGGCTTCCCAATTTTCTGTCGTGGTGGAACGACATGGGGCCGGAGGGATTTCAAAGGAAGGACGTGTACCTCCGCACCGCGATTTCGGTGGAGCCGGAAGGCTGGGCGCATTTTGATTTTGTGAAGATGCCGGAGTACCGCTGGGGAATTTTTCTGTCGCCGGCCAAGCCGCAAGCCGCGGTCGGGTTTGGCGATTACGCTGGGCGTCCCGCTTACCAAGAAGTCCCCGGTGAATTTCGAAACGCGCTGCGCCGGATCATCGTCACTCAGGGAGACACGGAGCCGGCGTCGGTCGAGCAGCAGCGTCGTCTCGGTTTCACCTGTCGCTCGCTTTACGATCTTCGCAATCTTTTTCAGGTGAACGTGGAAGAAGGCCGGCACTTGTGGGCCATGGTTTACATCCTTCAAAAATTCTTCGGGCGCGACGGGCGCGAGGAGGCGGAGGAATTGTTGGCGCGCCGCAGCGGCGACGTCGACAAACCGCGCATCCTTGGGGCCTTCAATCAACCCTGCGACGATTGGCTGAACTTTTACGCCTTCACCATGTTCACCGATCGCGATGGAAAATTCCAACTCGCCTCGCTCGCGGAATCCGGATTCGAGCCGCTGGCGCGCACTTGCCAATTCATGTTGACCGAAGAAGCGCACCACATGTTTGTCGGAGAGAGCGGGCTGGAGCGCATCGTGCGGCGAACGGCGCAGTTGATGAAGGCGACAAAGAATCAAAGCGACGACGAAGTGAAAGCGCTCGGCGGCATTCCACTTTCCACCATTCAACGTTACATGAATTTCTGGTACAGTTACTCGCTGGATCTTTTCGGAGGCGAGATCTCTTCCAATTCCGCCGACTTCTTTGCGGCCGGATTGAAAGGCCGGTATCTGGAACAGAAGAAATACACGGATCACGCCGCCGCGGAAGGAAGCGTCACGGTCTCGGTGCTGGAAAACGGAAAGTTGGTGGACAAGGAAGTTCCTCTGCGCAACGCCTTGAACGAAGTTTTGCGCGGCGAATACGTGAAAGATTGCGAGCGCGGTTTGGCGCGATGGAACAAGGCTCTCGAAGAAGAAGGAATCACTGCAAGACTTTCTCTGCCTTCCCGGCGATTTCATCGCCATCAAGGAGAATACGCGAATACCTTCTTCGACTTGGAGGGCCGGCTCATTTCGAAAGAAGAATTTGAATCAAAGTCCGGGGAATGGCTTCCCAGCGCGGAGGATCGCCGTTTTGTCGCCGGGCTGATGCGGCCGGTGACTGAAGCCGGCAAGATCGCAAACTGGATTACGCCGCCCAGGAGCGGCGTGGGCGGAAAGCCGTTCGACTTTGAGTACGTTCGCTTGTAACTTCGCCTGGCGCAAATCCTCGAAGGTTTTTCGATATGAAGGCTTCGACGAAGAAAAACAAATCAACCCACCGGGCAAGAGATCCTCGATCCGCAAAGCGCAAAGCTCACATTGCTTTCACACTGAACGGTGAGCCGTGCGAGGTGGCTTTTGCGCCGCACAAGACGCTGCTCGAAGTGCTGCGCGAAGATCTGAATCTCACCGGCACCAAGCACGGCTGCGAGTTGGGCGAGTGTGGAACTTGCGCGGTGCTGCTCGACGGCAAGCCGGTGTTGTCTTGTTTGGTGCTCGGAGCGGCCGTGGAAGGTCAGGAGGTGACGACGGTCGAAGGCCTGCAGTCGCCGGATGGAAGTTTGCATCCGCTTCAAACGGCGTTTGCGGATTTGGGCGCGGCGCAATGCGGCTACTGTACGCCGGGATTTTTGCTGACCGCCAAAGAGCTGCTGGAAAGAAATCCGAAACCTACGCGCGATGAGATTGCCGAAGCGCTGGCCGGCAATCTGTGCCGATGCACCGGATACGTCAAGATTTACGAGGCGGTGGAATTGGCGGCGGCGCGCATGCGCGGCGAAGAAGCGGAAGCCCCGGAAGAAATTTTATACGGAATAAAGTAGAGGCGAACGATGGCGTCGCACGAAAGTCTCAAACAATTGAAGGTCGTTGGCAAACCGTACCGCAAGGTCGATGCCGCGGCCAAAGTCACCGGACAAACGAAGTTTGCCGATGACATCGTTCTGCCCCGGATGCTTTACTGCAAGATTCTTCGCAGCCCCGTTCCACACGCGGTCATCAAGAAGATCGACACCTCCCGGGTCGCGGCCATGCCGGGCGTGCTGGCCGTCATCACCGGATCGTCGTTGCCTGTCGCTTATGGCATTCTTCCGGTCAGCCAGGACGAGCACGCGCTGTGCCTCGAAAAAGTGCGATTCGTCGGTGATCCCGTGGGGGCGGTGGCGGCCATCGACGAAGACACCGCGTTCGAGGCGATGAACGCAATTGACGTGGAGTACGAGCCGCTGCCCGCTGTCTCTTCCATCGAAGAAGCGCTGAAGAATCCCACCAACGCCACGCCGGCCTCGGAGGGAGATGCATCGCATCACGATGCGTGGCGCATTCACACTTACGGCGATCACGGCAACATCCACAAGATGGTGGCGTTGGAATTCGGCGACGTGGAGGCCGGCTTCCAAGAAGCCGATCTCATTCGCGAGGACGTTTTCTTTTATCAGGGCAGCACGCACCTGCCGATGGAACAGCACGCCGCGGTGGCGCAGGTCGACGGGGACGGGAAGCTTTGTCTATGGAGCTCCACGCAAACGCCGCACTACGTGCATCGCGCCTTGACGAAAGTTCTGCAAATGCCCGCAAGCCGCATCCGCGTTATCGCCACGCCCAACGGCGGCGGCTTTGGCGGAAAGACCGATCCGTTCCCGCATGAAATCATCGTCTGCAAGTTGGCGCAGATGACCGGACGTCCGGTGAAAGTGACGCTCACGCGCGAAGAAGTCTTCTACTGCCATCGCGGCCGGCATCCGGTGTTGATGTGGGTGAAGACCGGCGTGAAGAAAGACGGCGCCATCACGGCGCTGCATTTCCGGTCGTATTTGGACGGCGGCGCCTACGGCAGTTACGGCGTGGCGTCGACGTACTACACCGGCGCGCTGCAAACCGTCACCTACAAGATTGCGAATTACAAATTTGAAGGGCTGCGCGTCTTCACCAACAAACCGCCGTGCGGACCGAAGCGCGGTCACGGCACGCCGCAGCCGCGCTTCGCAATCGAAATTCAACTCGACAAGATCGCGGAACAATTGGGACTCGATCCCGTTGCCATTCGCAAGCAACACCTGGTCGGCGCGAATTCGTTGACTGCCAACTATCTCAAGGTCGGTTCGATGGGCGTGGCGGCGTGCATCGACAAGGTGGTCGAAGCTTCCGACTTCAAGAAGAAATTTCGCCGGCTTCCATTTGGAAAAGGCATCGGACTGGCCTGCGGTTCGTATTTGAGCGGCGCGGGCCTGCCCATCTATTGGAACAACATGCCGCATTCGGGTGTGCAACTGCGCTTGGATCGACAAGGCGGCGTGTGTGTTCAGTGTGGCTCGACGGAGATCGGCCAAGGTTCGGATTCCATCTTGGCGTACATTGTCGCCGAGGTGCTGGGCATCGATCCGTTCGACATTCGCGTCCTGACCGCCGACACGGATTTGACCCCGGTGGATCTCGGCAGCTATTCCTCACGCGTCACGTTGATGACCGGCAATGCGGCGATTCAAGCGGCAGAGCGGGCGCGCGACTTGCTGGCGCTGGCGGTTTCAGAAAAGAAGAAGGTTCCCGCGAGCAATCTCGCGTTTGCCGACGGGCGCGTGTTTGATGTGGAGCATCCGGAGAACCGCGTGTCGTTCGCGGAAGCGGTGCAGTTGGCGGAGGCGCGTTTCGGGACGATCGGCACGGTGGGCAGCTACACGCCGCCGGTGTCGCACGGAAAATACAAAGGTGCCGGCGTTGGGCCGTCCCCGGCGTACAGCTACTCGGCAGCGGTGGCCGAAGTCGACGTCGATCCGAGCACCGGCGTGGTTCGCGTGGAGCGCATCTGGATTGCCCACGACATCGGAAAATCGATCAACCCGGCGCTGGTGATGGGACAGGTCGAAGGCTCGGTGTACATGGGGCTGGGTGAAGCGCTCATGGAAGAGATGATTTACCGGGGAAACCGAAACGTCGTCCACAAGTTTCCCAGCATGCTCGAATACAAGTCGCCGACCACGATGGAGATGTGCGACGTGAAAACTTTTTTGATTGAAGATCCGGACGCCAACGGGCCATTCGGCGCCAAGGAAGTCGGACAAGGTCCGCTGCTGCCGGTTCCACCGGTGATTGCGAACGCGGTGTATGATGCGGTGGGCGTGCGCGTCGACGAAGTGCCGATTTCACCGGATAAAGTCTTGGCGGCGCTTCAAGCGAAAGAAGCGGCGCGCGCCGGCTTCAGCAAATCCCATGGCGAGGAGATCACGCGCGGCGTGGAAGCGCCTGATCGCTACGGTCCGAAGAGTGTTCCGGACGTGAAGTGGCCGGAGCCGGTGCGCGTGAAAACTCCGTGGGAGGGCGGCGAAGGACGTGAAATCACGCCGGTGGCAGTACATCTTCGCGATTGAGGAATCTCGATGACCACATTTACCCAATCCCTTGACGCTCGGCCGGACTTGGAAACGATCCGGGCGGCGCACGAACGAATTCGTCCGCACATTCACCGGACTCCGGTGATGACGTGTCGCGCGCTCGATGAAATGGCCGGGGCGCGCTTGTTTTTCAAATGCGAAAATCTGCAGAAGGGCGGCGCCTTCAAAGCGCGCGGCGCCACCAACGCCGTGCTTTCACTCCGCGATGAGGAGGCGCGCCGAGGCGTGGTGACGCACTCTTCCGGCAATCACGCGGCGGCGCTTTCCATGGCGGCGCGGCTGCGCGGCATTCGGGCGCACATCGTGACGCCGTCGAACGCTCCAGCGCCCAAGGTCGCCGCGATTCGCAGCTACGGCGGTGAAATCACTTTTTGCCAGCCAACGCTCGCCGATCGCGAAAAGACGACGGAGCAAGTGATCGCAGCAACGGGCGCCGTGCTGATTCATTCTTACAACAATCATCGCGTCATCGCCGGACAAGGCACCTGCGCGCTGGAACTGTTGGACCAAGCTCGGGAAGGATTGGATATGATTCTGGCGCCGGTGGGCGGCGGAGGATTGATTAGCGGAACCGCCATCGCCACGAAGTCGCTCGCGCCGAAGACGCGAGTGATCGCATGCGAGCCGGCGGGCGCGGACGACGCGTACCGCTCGAAGCAAGCAGGAAAGCTGATTCCGCAAACCCATCCGCGGACGATCGCCGACGGGCTGCGCACATCACTCGGCGAGAAGACGTTCGCCATCATTCAAGAATGGGTCGACGACATCGTCACCGTCAGCGAAGAAGAAATCGTCGCGGCCATGCGGCACGTGTGGGAGCGGATGAAGATCATCATCGAACCTTCCAGCGCCGTGCCGGTGGCGGCGGCGCTTTTTCGAAAGATCCCCGGAGCGGAGAAAAAACGGATTGGAATTATTTTGTCGGGCGGAAACGTCGATTTGAATCATCTGCCGTTTGAAAACAAGGGGGAAGGGCAAAGCTGAAATTCCATGATGCGATTGCCACAATTTGAGTATCACGCGCCGTCGAAGATCGCGGAAGCGGTCAAGCTGATGGCGTCGGCCGGCGCGGACGGCCAGTTCGTGGCAGGCGGCACCGATCTCTATCCCAACATGAAGCGCCGCCAGCAAACGCCGCGCGTGGTGATCGGACTTGAGCGCATCGCCGCCTTGCGCAGAATCAAAGGCGATCCGGTGAAATCCGGGCTCAGCATCGGCGCCGGCGTGACGCTCACGGAGCTCATCGAAAATCGAAAGATTCAGCGATATTATCCGGTAGTGGCGCACGCGGCCCGGCTCATCTCCACGCCGCTGCTGCAAAACATGGGAACGATCGGCGGCAATCTTCTGCTCGACACGCGCTGCAATTACTACGATCAGAACTTCGAGTGGCGGAAGGGCGTGAACTTTTGCCTGAAGAAAGACGGCGACACGTGCTGGGTCGCGCCCGGATCGAAAATTTGTTGGGCGGTCCAGTCGTCCGATGAAGTGCCGGTGATGATCGCCATTGGCGCGAAAGTGAAGTTGGTGTCGGCGGAAGGCGAGCGCATCATTCCAGCGGCGGCGCTCTATTCGCGGTTTGATGGAATCAACTACCTCACGAAGCGGCACGAAGAACTGCTCACCGAAATCGAGTTGCCGCCGGCTAACGGTTGGCGCGCCAGCTATCAGAAGCTGCGCCGCCGTGGATCGTTTGATTTCCCGGTGTTGGGCGTGGCGGCGTGCGCGTGGTTCGAAGAAGATCGCCGCACCGTGCGCGACGCTAAGATTATTCTCGGCGCCATCGCGCCACATGCGATGGAAGTGATAGAGGCCGAGAAATTTTTGAGCGGACGGCCTTTGGATGACATCGCCATTCACGCCGCCGCTGAAGCCGCGTACGCCATCGCCAAGCCGCTCGACAATACCGACTTCTTGATGTACTGGCGCAAACAGATGGTGCGAACCTATGTCGAACGCGCATTGAACGATTTGCGATAACCGAAGGTGGTGGAACCTCTCCTCTGAGTACTCTTTCCTCGACGCAGCAGGTCGTCAAAGTTTTGTTTTTTTGAACAAGAAATTAACTCTGGTAGCCCCGGCCGTTCTTGGGTCCGAGGGCTCTTGCGCGCGTTCGAAGAAAATCCCCCGGCCTACAGAACGGCCGGGGCTACCAAAGCACTGTGCCCCGATCGTCTCTGCGATGAACGGCCTTCCCTGAAAGCGAAACACTCTCATGCCCTTGGGTGCGCCACCGGCCCATGAGCAACTGCTGCCCCGAAAATAGGAAAAACGTTTTACGCAACCCCTTCAGGGTTGAACCGGTGCGCGGATTCGTGACCCAGTCCCCCTCGGGGGACTTGCTTGCCTCAGCCCGCCCATTCATGGTCGGGAACAAAACGCGCAAACAATCTTCAATCCGTTTGTTGTTCAGCCCCATTGATGGGGCGCCAGCCGCACCCGCCGATGAATCGGCGAGAGGAAAACCAAGCCCCATGAATGGGGCTCCAGATCGATTGATAATTGATGCCTAGCATTCCAGATCCCCGCCCATGAATGAGCGGGCTGAGGAAATGCAGGCGCCGTGAACGGCGCCGCACCAATGTTTCACCAGCCCCGAAAATATGCGTGATGCTTTAGTAGCCGGGATTCGCCCGGTCTCGCTTGCGCCCCCTGGATTCTGGGGGGATTGGCGAATCTGGGAGGTCGCGGCAATCCGGACATCCGGGATGGTCCAAAACACAGAGCATCCCGACTACCAATGCTCTACGACCTCTGCGCCTCCGCGTTGAATGGGCTTCGAAGGCTGCCAATCCTTGGTTTCCTAAAAAGACAATTTCGTTCTGATGGTTTCTACTGACTGCGCCCAAAAGCCCCCGGCCCCAAATCCGCCACGGCGGAGGCCGGGGCTACCAAAGCTCTCAACTTCACTGCGCGCTCATCACCTTGGTGTTGACCAAGAACGGGTCGTTGAAATCCGTCATCTCACCGACGCTTTTTCCGGGGACGACCAGCAGCCGCACCGCCAGCGGCTTGTGCAACTTGCTGGAAAGTGTGGCCACGTCGAGAATAATTTTCTCGATTTGATTCACCGAGGTGTCACCGGGGATCGGCGCCACGTCGATTCCCGTGGCGCAGACGGAAGAGAACTCCAGCAATTTATCGAGTGTGACTTTTCCCTCGGCAGCGCGCTTTGAAATGGTCGCATCCTCCATCACCGGTATCATCAGGCCGGAGTAGCCGGAGCGTTTGATTCGCGCGCTCTTCAACGCATCGGTGATGATGGAAGCGACGGCCAACGTTCCGTGCTCGCCAAACGGCACTCCGGCCAACGTCTCGATGGCGGCGCCGATGGAATCGTCCTTCAACGGGGCCGTCGAAATATCCATCCCAGCATACTGGCAATGAGAAACGTTGGAGAAGTCTTGCGCGATGAACTCCACGGGTTGAAGTTGAGTCTCAATCAAATTCCGGAGATTCGATCGTGCTTCATCGTAGTTGAGCGAATGAGAGAAAGCCGTCTGCACGATGTGCGCAGATTGGATGGCCAGCGCAAAACGGTCTTCGGCGCCTTGATGATAGGCCGTCGGAAAAAACGGAATGTCCGGGGGACAATCGGCGGCGGCCGCAAAGCTGAAATTGCCGATGCCTCCTTGGGTGGCGGTGGCGAGATTTTTCATGACTTGAGCGGCCGCCCGCACTGCTTTGAACTGAACGCCACGCGCCGGCGTGGCCACCGTGACGCTGGTGTTGGTCGTCTTGGTGTGCGCCAGAATTTCTGTGAGGAGCGACACCGCGGCCGGATCGTTGCGATCGTCAACGATGCCCGGGCCGATAGAAAGATCCAGTCCGTTCTTGGCTGCTAAGGTGTCCAGTCGCTCGATCAAGGCCAGCGCCTTGGCCGGCGGCATCCCACGTGTATATTCGGGATAAGGCTGCGTCGCCAGTCGAATCGTCTGCACCTCATAACCGGCCGCCGTGAACTTGGCGCGTGCCGACTTTAGAAAGTCAACGGCGCGATTCACCTCGGCGTCGATCTCGGATGGATGAATCGTCACAAACGCGGTGATGGCTCGAATCTTGAAAAGAATGGGCGGCGCGTTTGTGGGTGACTTCGCTGAAGAGTTTCTTTGGCTTTGTCCGCGAAGCGCCCCAATCAATCCGGCGGCGATGATCCCGCTGATTACCACAAACAGAAGCAAACGTCTCTTCAACATAAGAATCCCTTTGATTCTTGAATCAAACTCCTTTACTTTAGCGCAATCAGTCAGCTATGCAAAGCGGCTCAAGTCTTAATAATACTAGGTTAAGTAATTATGATGTGTTTTCAAATTCCGTTTCGCACCAA
>CAZIDA010000063.1:0-10727 GCA_964537865.1 uncultured Acidobacteriota bacterium | reverse complement strand
CCTTGTCCCTTCGCGACCATCGTTTACGGATCGGAACTGGCGCCCTCGGTGGCGGCCATTCGTAATTTTCGGGATGTTCGCGTCCGTCGCACGAACTCCGGCCGGAATTTTCTCGACGCTGTCGAACCGGTCTATCATCGCGTTGGACCGGGTGTCGCTGCCTTCTTGAGAAATCATGCTGGTCTGCGGACTATGGCCCGGTTCCTTGTGTATCCCTTGACCAAGATTCTCTTGCTGGCTGAGAAAATATTTTCACTGGCTCGCTCTTGGCCGGAAATTGCTTTTGTGTTGTCGCTGGTCATCGCCGGATTTCTGATCGGCGGGATTTATGGCGGTGTCCCTTGGGGGCTTGTGATTCTGTTTTACTCACACTCGGAGAAGGTATCGCCTTCGCGGCGCTTCTTGATGAAGTCCGCAGGAATTTTGCCCCTCAGCGCTCTTGGCGTGGTTTTGGGAACAGCGACCGGATCGCCCTTGCTTCTGAGTGTCTTCACGCTTGTGATGGCCGCAGGTTCTATCCTGATCTCATCCAGCTTGATCGCCTGCGGCTTCCTGTGGGCCCGGCGTTCTTTTGACCTCTTCACCGCTGAGAGGGCTTGAGCCTTCTTTGGCACTCCCGGCAACTCTCGGCGAGTGCGCAGAAAATCCCCCGGCCCAAAAAATGGCCGGGGCTACCAGAGCAGTTATTGTGTCTTTGTCGCCGCCATGACCTTTCGCACCGTCTCGTGCGCCTGTTTCACGCAATCTCCCACAGAGACGCCGCTCAAATAGTTCCCGGCGATGAAAAGGCCGGGAACTTTTTCGACAGCGCGCGCCACGGCGTCGAGCCGCGCTTGGTGGCCGAGGTTGTATTGCGGGATGGCATGCTCGTAGCGGTTGAGCGCCACGACTTTTGGTTCGGCCGATATGCCGAGAACGGTGCGAAGATTCTGGCGCACGGTGTCGAGAAGTTGTCCCTCGGAAAGTGAGAGGATCTCGGGATCGGTGGCGCCGCCGATGAAGTTGGTGAGGAGCGTCCACCCGTCCGGCGCTCGTCCCGGAAACAGCGACGAACTCCAAATGCATCCCAACAGCCGTACCTTCTCCGAGCGCGGAATCAAAAAACCGAAGCCGTTCAAATCGCGCGGCACATCGGACTTTTTGAACGCCAGGCACACGCCCGCCAGCGGCGGCAACTCGATCGTGGACAGCGCCTGCCCGGCCTCCTTCAGTTGTTGCGCGGCGCTACTCGTTTCCGCGAGCACGCTCAGATGTTCTCCGGCGCGAGTCACCGACGTGGCGATCGCCAATTGATCCGCAGCATAACTTTTCGCCGCGCCCTTTTCGATCACCTCTACGGTAAAGCCGCCGTTGGAATTCACCTTCAATCCCCGGACCTCGCACTCCAGATGCAGCCGCGCTCCAAGTTTCTGCGCGATTCCTTCCGGCAAGGTTTTCAATCCGCCTTTGAAGGAGCAGAGAGTTCGCCGCGGCTTCGGCTTGCCTTCGGCCTCACGCTTCAGCCGCTCGGCCTTCATGTGCTTCATGAATCCTTTCAGGAGGCTTTTATATTTCTTTTCCAACTCCACCATCAGCGGAAAGACGCTTTGCATGCTGAGCTTCGCCGTATCGCCGGCGTAAATGCCGGACACGAGCGGCGCCAGCATGACATCGTGGAGTTCGCGCCCCAGTCGTCGTGTCGCAAATTCCTGGATCGATTCTTCACGACCATCGCGGTTGGGTGGCGCCCACGGCTCGCGCACCAATTTCCACTTTGCGCGCGCCGAGAGCAATTTCGTCGAGAGGAGCGCGCCCGGGCCCATCGGCGCTTGATGGAGTTTTCCACGAAAGAAAATGTATCGTGGCAAACGCCCGTCGGCCTCCAGGAGTTCCTCGTCCAAGCCGACATCGTGAATGAGCGAAAGAATCTCCTCGCTCGATTGAAAACTGTTGGGCCCGGCCTCGACCAAAAAACCATCATCCCGTCTCGATTGCATCACGCCGCCGGGAAAAGCCTCTCGCTCCAAAACCTCCACGTCGAATCTGGCTTGATGCAAGCGGAAGGCGCAAGAAAGCCCGGATATTCCGGCGCCGAGAATGAGAATTTTTTTCTTAGGAGTGCTCACCAGAAGAATCTCAAACTTTCGTTCTTATGATTTCCGTGTTGTGGCGCAGGCTCCCTTGCCTGCGCCATCTCTGTCCAATAAGCCCCCGCCGTTCCGTCGGCGGGGAGATTCCCTATGAACGCACGCAAAAGCCCCCGGCGCCAAAAACCGCCGGGGCTACCAAAACTTGTTCACCTCTGTGCGGTAGCAACTCCTGCCTGCCGCTGGTTCTTAAACCCAGATGACCCAAGGCGCAGACCCGCGCTGGCGGGTCTGCGCCACCCGCTTCTCAACTCTTTGTCAGATGCGCGATCTGCTCTTTCACGATCGCGGCCAGCGAGGCAATAAACGTCGCATCCAGATTCAAGGCCGGAGCGCGACGAAAATGTCGGATACCGCACGCTTGCGCTTCCTCTTGGTACATCACATCGATCTCGTAGAGTGTCTCAATGTGATCTGAAACGAAGCTGATGGGAACGACCAAGACTTGATCGGTGCGCCGTCGCCCCAGCGAATGAATAACCGCTTTTGTGCTCGGCTCCAGCCATTTCACCGGCCCCACCTTGGATTGGAACGACAGCGTCCACGAATGCTGCGATCCCAGCTTGGCGTTGATCAAATCGACGGTGTGCTGCGTGTGCTCCAGGTACGGATCTCCCTCATCGACGTACCGCCGGGGAATGGAATGGGCGCTGTAGATGATGTACACCGATCGTGGATCGGGATTGGGAAACTTCGCGATCTCTTTCTTGATGATTTCCGTGAGCGCCTCGATGTAAAGCGGCTCATCGAACCATCGTGTGATGTAGCCGGCTTGAATCGCTCCGTTGTGTCGCCGCAGCAGTCCGTTGAAGTAATTGATGCACGATCCGCTGGTAGTCACCGAGAATTGAGGAAACAGCGGCAGCACCACTAAGTGCGTCATGCCATCGCGTTCAATGGAATCCAACGCCTCGTCAATGGTGGGCCGCCAACAACGCATGCCCACGTAGGCTTTCACTTGGAACCCGTCGCCGGCCAAATGCTTCTGCAATGCCGCGGCTTGGTCTTCGGTGATTCGGCGCAACGGAGAGCCGCCACCGATTCGAGCGTAGTAACCACAGGAGCGTTTCTTGCGCGTCGTCGCAATGAACCACGCCACCAAGTTGCGCAGCGAATCCGACCGGATGCGAATAATATCCGGATCGGAAAAGAGATTAAACAAAAACGGTTTCACCTCTTCGAGGCTTTCCGGACCTCCCAGATTGAAGAGCAGAACGCCGATTTTGGGTGCGGTCATAAGGCTCGTGCGGATTTTGCCGGTCGCGGCGGCGTGTCTTCACTCACAGTGTTTTCGAGAACAGCGGTTTTGAATCTTTCTTCTGGCGCAAATATTTGTCGAAGGCCATGCCGACCACGCGGATGAAGATCCGGCCCAGCAGCGTCACCGCAATCGTTTCGTCGCTGAGCTGCAGCATCCCGTCCTGCGCCAGCTCGCGCAGCCGCGGTTGCTCTTCGGCAAAGTATTCGTCAAAGCGGATGCCAAACTCCAATTCGACTTCCTTTTTATGCAAAACGCAGTGGCACAGAATTTTTCCGATGACGGCGCGGCGGATGATATCGTCGTCGGTCAGCCGCATGCCGCGCATGGTGGCCAGGCGCTTTTGATCGATGGCCGCGGCGTACGATGCGATATCGCGAAAATTCTGCGCGTACACGCGGTCCACGCCGCTGATGGAGCTCACGCCCAGGCCGAACAAATCCGCGCCCGCCTTGGTGGTGTATCCTTGAAAGTTCCGGTGCAGCGTGCGGTCGCGTTGCGCCACGCAGAGCTCATCGTTGGGCCGGGCAAAATGGTCGAAACCGATATAATCGTATCCGGCCGCAGTGAAGCGCTCCACACCGCTGCGAAAGATCTTGAACTTGTCGCGGCCGTCGGGAATGAACTTGGCGAAGGAGCCTTGCTGCTTCTTCAGCCACGGCACGTGGGCATAGCTGAACATGGCGATGCGATCGGGGTTGATGCCGATCACCTTGTCTACGGTGTCGCCAAAGGAGTCGCCGGTTTGATGCGGCAGACCGTAAATCAGATCGATGTTGATGGATTCGAACCCCGCGTCGCGGCAGAGCTTTACCAGTCCCTCCGTCAGCTCGTACGGCTGAACGCGGTGCACCGTCTTCTGAACCGCGGGATTAAAATCCTGCACGCCCATGGAAATGCGATTGAATCCGAGCCGTCGCAGCGTGCGCGCGTGTTCTTCGGTGGTGACGCGCGGATCCACTTCCACGCCGATCTCCGCGTGCGGCGCAAAGGTGAACCGTTCCTTCGTCCACAAAAATAAATCTTCCAACTGCCCCGGCGACATGTACGTGGGTGTGCCGCCGCCCCAATGGAATTGAGTGACCGGACGCCGGCGATCCAAATGCTGCGCCATGGCGTCGATTTCCCACTTCAATTTCTCCAAATATGATTGCGCATGCGAATGATCTTTCTGGATCACCACGTTGCAGCCGCAAAAAAGGCAGAGGGAATCGCAGAACGGCAAGTGCATGTAAAGCGAGAGGGGGCGTGCCTGCGGCCCGGCGTTGGACGCCTCCAGCGTCTTCTCCATGTCCTGCGGCCCAAAATCGTCTTTCCACTCCGGCGCGGTCGGATAGCTAGTGTAGCGCGGGCCGGCCACGTTGTATTTTTCCAAAATCTCTTCAGGAAAAGAGACCTGAAGATTTCGAAATTTAATTTGCAGCTCTTGAGAAGAAGTCATACGAATATTTTTCTTTCAGCACGTGGGGCAGGCGCCCGCCGTGGCGGGCCTGCCCAGGATTCTCAGAATAGACTAGTCCGTGACGCAGACATGAGTGTCTGCGCCACAACATCCGCCTATCCCGTTTCCCGGCCGATCAACTGTTCTACCGGAACTTTTCGCGCGGTCTCCACAAACGCTTCGACATTTTCTTCCGGCGTCGAGGGAAGAATGCCGTGTCCCAGATTGAGGATATGACCGCGCCCGCCGCCTTTCATGATGGTCTGCGTGGCCTCGCGCTCCACGGCTTCGCGCGTCGTCAGCAGGACACACGGATCGACGTTGCCCTGCAAGGCCAACTTTGAATCCAAACGACTCCGCGCCTGCGCCAAATCCACGCGCCAGTCGACGCTGATGACCTCGGCGCCGGATTCCGCCATGGCCTCGAGCAGCGCCGCGCTTCCGTTGACAAAGAGAATTCTGGGAACGCCCAACCCATCCGTCATTTCAAAAATCTTCTTCGTGTACGGCAGCGCGAATTCGCGATATTGCGACGGAGAAAGCTCCCCGGCCCAGGTGTCGAAAAGCTGAATCGCTTGCGCGCCGGCTTCAGTTTGCGCGCGCAGATAAAGACCCACGGCATCGGCGATCTTTCCCAGCAGCGCGTGCAGCGTGGCCGGATTTTGAAAGAGCATTCCTTTGATTTCAGAAAATGTCCGGGAACTTCCGCCCTCTACCATGTAGCTGGCCAGCGTGTACGGCGCTCCACCAAAACCGATCACCGGAACTTCGTCCGCCAACTCTTCCCGCAGGCGGCGAAGGATTTCCAGCACGAAGCGTGTGCGATCGGTCGGATCGGGGACCGCCAATTCGTTTACATCTTTCATCGTGCGCACCGGATTCGCGATTTTTGGTCCGCCTTCGGGAATGGAAACCTTCATTCCCATTGCCTGCACCGGAACCAGGATGTCTGAAAAAAGAATCACGGCGTCCATGTGAAATCGCCGGTACGGCTGGAGCGAGATCTTCGTCGCCAAATCGATGTTCTTGACCAGTTCCATGAAGGGAAGATTGCGGCGGACGCGACGGTACTCCGACATGTATCGCCCCGCTTGGCGCATCAACCACACCGGTACTCGATCCAACGGCTCGCGTCGGCATGCGCGAAGAAAGCGGTCGTTCTTCATAGCAGCAATGACTCCCGGTTTGGGCCACCTTGACGGAGCGTCGTGACGGACGCCTTGAGAAGGCCGCAAAGAATCGTTCATTTTAACAGAATCACCGGTGCCCGGAAAGCGGATTTGCCTCGCGATGTTTAGCCAACTTTCAACTCCGGCGCGCGCCAGAGTTGTGTCCACTAGCTAAATTTTCTCCTCCTTTTGCGCTCATGGCGCTCGGGAAAAGTCCTTGCCGAACAGGCTTTTTGGCCACCAAAAAAACCAAAAAAACACCGCAAACTTGCTTGGCCCGAAGGTTCCCCATGTGGTATAATTTTTTGAAAATTTTGAGGTCCTGCAACGCCATACCGTGACTGCTCCAAAGCGACAGGTTTTCCACAGCCTGTGGAAATTTTTGTGAATAAATTGTCGACTAAATCTTTTAATATGAATGTTTGGCAAAAAGTTCTTTCATCGCTCGAGAAAAAGGTCGACCCTCAGAACTTCGACACCTGGCTGAAGCCGACGCGCTTCAGCCACGTCAAAGATTCCGTGGCTTTTATCGACGTTCCGAACGAGATTTTCAAGGAATGGATTCTGGAAAATGTGATGGATGAAGTGAACCGTTCCGTCGTCTCAATGAACGAAGAAGTGGCCCGGTTCGAGTTTCAGGTGCAGACGAATTTCATCGGATCGGAATCCGTTGGGAAGAGTGCTCGTGGCTCTCGCGCTCCGCAGCAAGCGGCGCTCGATTTCGATTCCGTCGATCATCAACTCAACCAGAAGTACACCTTCGACTCCTTCGTGGTGGGGTCGAGCAATCAGTTTGCTCACGCCGCGGCGCGGGCGGTGGCGGAATCGCCGTCGAAGGCCTACAATCCGCTTTTCATTTACGGCGGCGTGGGTCTGGGGAAAACGCACTTGATGCATGCCATCGGGCATCTCATCAAACGGAACAACAGCAAGTCGCGATTGTCATACGTCTCCACGGAAAAGTTTACAAACGATGTGATCTCGTCGCTGCGCTACGACAAGATGGTTTCGTTCCGAGACAAGTATCGCAACGTCGACACGCTTTTGATCGACGACATTCAATTCATCGCCGGCAAAGAACGCACGCAGGAAGAATTCTTCCATCTCTTCAATGCCCTGTACGACAATCAAAAGCAGATCGTCATCTCCAGCGACTGTCCTCCCAAGGACATTCCCACCATTGAAGAGCGACTGAAGTCTCGATTCGAATGGGGTCTGATCGCCGATATTCAGCCGCCAGATTTGGAAACCAAGATTGCGATTCTGCAAAAGAAAGCGGAGTCGGAGAAAGTGAAACTGCCCGACAACGTGGCCATGTTCATTGCCGGCAGAATCAAGTCGAACATTCGCGAGTTGGAAGGTTCTCTGATTCGCCTGGTGGCCTATTGCCAACTCAAAGGATTGGAAATCAACGTCGACGTGGCGCAGCAAATCTTGCGGAATATTTTGGATTCGCAAGACAAGCGCGTCACCATCGAAATGATTCAGAAGGCCGTCTCCGAGCAGTTTGGTCTCAAAGTGGTGGATCTGAAATCCAAAAACAACTCCAAGAGCATCGCTTATCCGCGGCAGATCGCCATGTTTTTGGCAAAGCAGTTGACGACCGCGTCGCTTCCGGAGATTGGGCGTGAATTCAACGGCAAGCACCACACCACGGTGCTCCATTCCATTCACAAGATCGAGGAGTTGAGGAAAAACGACAAGGATTTAAACAGACTTATTAACAAGCTAACGACCGCGTTTCAATGAAACGAGGCGCCGCGTGTGGATAACCGGTTGTGTAAAAGAAATTCTCTCAGCGAGAGAAGACGGCGGCGCAAAGTTTTGCACGGGTGATAACAGACCCTTCACAATGAACGAGAGAACGAACGACAAGTCCGGCGTGATCGAAAGAGACTTTTTCCCGTTTTCACAGGACTTATCATCATTATCAATTAACCTAAGCGTTTGGAGAGACCATTAATCTATTGCAGCCGCGTTTGAAAACTCCGAGGAAACGTTCATGATCGAATTCACAGCCAAGAAATTTGATCTTTTGAAAGAGTTGAACTTCACGCAAGGAGTAGTCGAGAAAAAGGCGACCATTCCCATCTTGCAAAATGTTCTCCTGGACGCGTCGGGAGATCGGCTTTCCGTTGTCGCGACGGATTTGGAGATTGGTCTCAAAACCAGTTGCGAAGGGAAGCTGAAGTCGCCGGGAGCGATCACGGTTCCGGCCAAGCGCTTTTTCGACATTATTCGGGCGATGCCGGACGCCGAAATTAAGTTCAAGGCGCAGGAAAACAACTGGGTCACGGTGACGTGCCAGAAATCTTCGTTCAGGTTGGTGGGCACGGGCAGCGACAATTTTCCCGCCTTGGCGGAGTTCAAGCATCCGCTGGTGACGATTCCGGGAAAGATGCTGGCGGCGATGATCAATCGCACCATCTTTGCCATCAGCCAGGAGGAATCTCGCTACACGCTCAACGGCGCGTTGTTGCTGTTGAAGCCGAACAGCATGACGATGGTTGCGACGGACGGCCACCGCTTGGCGCATGTCGATCAGGATCATGAATTCGCCGGACTGAACGCCGAGGTGCGGGCGCTGATTCCGCGCAAGGCCATGGGCGAACTCATCAAGTCGTTGAGTGAAGCCGACGAGAAGGCTTCCCTCGAGATGGGCAAGGACGAAAATCATCTATTCTTCAAGTTGGGGAATCGGTTGCTGGTGTCGCGCATGTTGTCGGGACAGTTTCCAAACTACGAGGCCGTACTGCCGCGCGACAACGACAAGGTCATCCAGATCGGGCGCGAGAATTTTCTGGCGGCGTTACGGCGCGTGTCGTTGCTTTCGGACGAGCGCTCTCATGCGGTAAAGCTGAATGTAGGCGCCAGCAAGATCGAAGTTTCTTCGAGCAGCGCGGAATACGGCGAAGCTCACGATGAACTCGAAGTCGATTACACCGGCGGGGCCATGGAGATCGGTTTCAATTGCCAATATCTGTTGGATTTCTTGGGCGTGATCGGCGAAGACCGCATCAGCCTGGAGCTGAAAGACGAGCAGAGCGCCGGCATGATGCGGCCGCAAGGCGATGGGGGCACGAATTACCGGTACATCGTCATGCCCATGAGAATTTGAACTTAGGAGATTTGATGGCAGGGATGGAAATGATGAATTGGAAGTTGAATCAACTCCCTATCCGAGGAGCCGTTCAACCTTCCCATTTATCGTCTCGATCCCTGTTCTTGTTTTTTGGAAAATCTTAAGCGCAAGGATTGAAGGATTCATGTCAAAAAGCACGCGAGAAGAAAGCAGTGAACTGGATCGGCGCGGCAACGGAAGCGCCGATCATTATGACGCCGACAGCATCAAGGTGCTGGAAGGACTGGAAGCGGTCCGTAAGCGTCCGGCCATGTACATCGGTTCCACCGGGGAGATGGGCCTGCATCATCTGGCTTACGAAGTCATCGACAACTCCATCGACGAGGCTTTGGCCGGATATTGCACCAAGGTGGACGTGACCATTCACGTCGACAACTCCGTCACGGTGGTCGACAACGGGCGCGGCATTCCGGTCGATGAACACCCCACGGAAAGGGTTTCCGCCGCGGAAGTGGTGATGACCAAGCTGCATGCCGGCGGCAAATTCGATTCCAACAGCTACAAAGTTTCCGGCGGACTGCACGGCGTGGGCGTCTCCGTCGTGAACGCCCTCAGCGAATGGCTCGACCTGGAAATTTGGAGGGGCGGTTTCGTCTATCAGCAGTCGTACGAGCGCGGCAAGCCGGTGGCGGCGCTGAAGCGCATGGGCAAATCGCAGAAGCAGGGCACGCGCGTCACCTTCCAACCGGATCCGGAAATCTTCGACACTCTTGAAATCAATTTCGACACGCTCTCCCAGCGCTTGCGCGAGTTGGCGTTCCTGAATAAAGGGCTCACGATTACCATCACCGACGAGCGCACCGACAAGAAGCACGAATTTAAGTTCACCGGGGGAATCGCCGAATTCGTGAAGCAGTTGAACAAGAACAAGTCGGTGCTGCACGACAAGGTGATCTACTTCGAGGCGGAGCGCGATTTTGGCGCGGAGAAGGAAGACGGCTCCAAGGATCGCGTCAACATCGAGGTGGCCATCCAATACAACGACGGCTATTCCGAAAATGTTTACGCCTTCGCCAACAACATCAACACCGTCGACGGCGGCACGCATCTTTCGGGATTTCGCTCGGCGGTCACCAAGGCCATCAACAACTACGGCAACTCCAACGGGTCGTTCAAAGACGTGAAGGAAGGCGTCCAGGGCGATGACGTGCGCGAGGGACTCGTCGCCGTCATCAGCGTGAAGCTGCCGCAGCCGCAATTTGAAGGACAGACCAAGGGAAAACTGAACAGCGACATCAAGGGCGTCGTCGATTCGTTTCTGTATGAGCGATTGATGGATTACTTCGACAAGAATCCGCCGGTGGCGCGAAAGATTGTCGGCAAAGCCATCGATGCGGCGCGCGCGCGGGAAGCGGCGCGCAAGGCCCGCGACCTCACCCGCCGCAAGGGCGCGCTCGACAGCGGAGCGCTCCCGGGGAAACTCGCCGATTGCCAGGAGCGCAATCCGGAATTTTGCGAGCTCTTCGTGGTGGAGGGCGACTCCGCCGGCGGCAGCGCCAAACAAGGACGCGATCGCACCACGCAGGCCATCTTGCCGCTCAAAGGAAAAATTCTGAACGTCGAGAAGGCGCGCTACGACAAGATGCTGGCG
>CAZIDA010000062.1:0-10814 GCA_964537865.1 uncultured Acidobacteriota bacterium | reverse complement strand
GACGAAATGGAAAACTGGATTGGATTCGCAAAGAAAACGGCAGCGACCCTACTCGAAAAGTATATGCTGCGGTCAAAGTTCCCGGAAGATCAAATCCGAAAGAAAAAAGCGAACGAAACCGCAGAGAAGCTCCTGTCGAAACAGCTTTTCCCTGTACATGGACAGTTCATCGATGGTCCCACTGCGCAGAAGCTTGACTTGGAGGTTGAGTTGCTCGACAGAAATGATAAATTATGGGAACTGATTTGGGAATACTACATTCGGTGTGAAGTGCAGATGAACATCCCTCTACAACCCCAACTGATAAAGGTGAAGATGTTCGAGTCTAGCCAAATGTCTCTGGTAACACAGGACCTTGCGAACTAATCGGTACGGCGGCCGTCTCAGTCGCGACTCCAATATTCCGTGGAGGCTCTTTAGATTCGGCCTCGCGAGCACGGTTAGCCGCTTCAAGGATCAGCCGAAAGTCAGGGTTTTCCTTTAAGGCCTTTTCGATCATTTCAGCTGCAGTCATACTTTTCTCCGTTCCTGTGGTTTGACGGCAAAACCAGCCCATTGGTTTCAATTGAACTCTTCGTTTGTGTAATTTCATCAACAAACCAAGACGGGAGAAAATGCCTCGCGGCTTTGCATCATCGTTTTCTTCCTGCGTTTCTCCCGTCCAAAAAACCGCACTCGTAACGACTGCGATATCCAGAAATGCTTAGCCGCAGAAAGTATAATGTATTTGTCAACCACTGTGCAAGAAATGTGGAAAACCGAGCCCAAAAATAACCAAATTTCGCCTACAAATAGGAAAATTATAAACAAGAAAACCCATAAACCCATTCAACCAGCTGCCGTCGAAACAAGTGCTTGTCATCATGACGTCGGCAAGACGCAAACGGCGCATTAACCGCGATGCGCGATACATCGAGCAACTGTCCGGGGAATTCAATGCCAAAAAGAGCGCATTCCCGCATCGAGGCCACAGCCGCGGAATGAAAACCCGCTATGTTATAATGGGGCGTGTTCTGATTCTAGTCCGAGGACTTCTTTTGAACCGGAAAGTATTGTTTGGGCTCGCGGGAGTTTTTCTTTTGATCGGGGCCTGGGCTGGAACGGCCTTGGCTGCAAGGACCATTCTCGTCTTCCCCTTCGAAAACAACACGAAGAATCCCACCATGGAGTGGATTGGCGACAGTTTTGTCGAAACGCTGAACGACCAACTGGCTTCTTCCATGTTGACACCCGTCAGTTTGGAACAACGCAACGCCGCTTACGATCTTTTGGGGCTTCCGTACGACGGCGACTTCAGCCATGCAACCCTCATCAAAGTGGGTGATGAGTTGGACGCCAATTATGCGGTGATCGGAAATTATCGTCTCGACAACGGCGTGTTTTCCGTAAAGGCGCAACTGGTAAGTCTGGATCAACCCCGCATCGAAGCGGAATTCACGGAGAAAGGTCCGCTCGACAGCTTGAAGAGAATCCAAAGTCGCTTGGCATGGCGCATCCTGACCCATTTCGATCCCCTCTTTCCGAGCAGCCAGGACGATTTCTTCAAACAGTTTGGCGAAGTTCCGCTGAGCGCCTTCGAGTATTACGTCCGGGGACGGCGCGCCCTGGACAGCCGCTCGCAACTTTTGTATTTCCTCAAGGCGGAACGGCTCTTCCCAAATTATTCCAAAGCAATTTTTCAGATTGGAAAGATTTATTTCCAGCAGAAGGACTATGCGACCTCCCTGCTTTGGTTGCGCCGCTTGACCAAAACCGATCCGCACTATTACGAGGCCACGTTTTATCTGGGGCTTGATGACTATTTTATGAACAACTTCGAGAAGGCGGCCACCGCGTTCACGTTGTTGTCGCACGAGATTCCGCTGAACGAGGTGTACAACAATCTCGGAGCCGCACTGAGCCGCATGAACAACTCCGGACAGGCGACGCACGATTTCATCAAGGCCGTCGAAGGCGACCCCGGCGAACCCGATTTCTATTTCAATTTGGGTTATTGCTACTGGAAGTCGAAAGACTACGCCTCCGCCGCGAAGTTCCTGCAGGAGGTGGTGCATTTGAATCCGCAGGATTCGGAGGCCTATTTTCTGTTGGCGAACGCGCTTCAATCGCTCAAGCAAGAAGATGAGAGCGCGAAGTATGAGAGCCTGGCTCTGAAAGTGAATCCCAAAGCGGCCTCCTGGACGGCGAGTTCCCTTCCGCCGTTGGAGCGCGTCAAGTTGAACTACGACGCCGAAGCATTTCGGGAGTTGAAAGCCACGCTGGATCAATTGCAAGAGGAGAAGCTGAAGAATCGTCCGGTGGCGGTTCAAGTGACGGATCATCTGAATCGCGCCGTGGAGTTTTATCGCTCCCAACAAGACGAAGAGGCGCGCCGAGAGTTTGAAGCCGCGCTGAGCTTGAATCCGAAGCTCAGCGAGGCGCATTATTACCTCGGACTCATCCAGGAACGGCGCGGAAAGTTTGACCGCGCCATCGAAGAGTTTCAAACCTCGTTGCGGATTACGGATTCGGCAAAGTCCCATTTGGCGCTGGCGCATCTCTACTACACGCTGGATCGGCGCTCGGAGGCGGAACGCGAGGTTGCGGCGGCGCAAACGCTCGAGCCCAATAATCCGGAGGCCAAAGAGTTGGAGGCCCTGCTTCACCAAAACGCGTCGGTGACGAAGAAGTAGCTGGTCACCGGTGTTTTCATCGAGTATTCCCAACGGATTTTTTATTCCCAGACACCGACCATGAGATTCCGAAGTGAATTCAAAGCATGGATGATGGCCATGACCCTGGCGACGGGACTGCTCTTCCCGCTGGCCGCGCGAGCGGAAATCGTTCGCATCTCGCTGGATGACGAAATCATTCAGCCCATCACCGTAGAGTTCGTTGTTCGATCCATCGATTACGCCAACGCGCATGGAGCCAACGCGATCATCATCAAACTGTCGACGCCCGGCGGGTTGGACACTTCCATGCGGGAGATCATTGAGAAGATCGTCGCTTCGCCGGTTCCCGTCATCATCTACGTGAGCCCCAGCGGGGCGCGCGCGGCCTCGGCGGGATTCTTCATTCTGCTCTCGGCGGACGTGGCGGTCATGGCGCCCGGCACGAACACCGGCGCGGCTCATCCGGTGGCGCTGAATCCGATCTCCGGCGGCTCCATTCCCATGGAAGAAACCATGAAGAAGAAGATCGAGCAGGATAGCGCCGCTTACATTCGCAGCATCGCCGAGAAGCGAGGCCGGAACGTTCAGATGGCGGAACAAGGCGTGATCGAAGCCAAATCTTTTTCCGACTCGGAAGCGTTGGCCGATCACTTGATCGACGGCGTCTGCAAATCGACGGAAGATATCGTGGACCAATTCGACGGCAAAACCATCAAGCGCTTCGATGGCTCGACCACCGTGCTCCATTTGAAAGGTCAGGCCATCGTCGACCGGCAGATGACGCTCCGGGAGCGCTTTCTCGACAAGGTGCTCAACCCCAATATCGCCCTTGTGTTGGGCGCGATCGGCGTGTTGGGTCTCTACGTGGAGTTCAGCCATCCGGGACTCATTTTCCCCGGAGTCGGCGGCGCCATTGCCCTCGTTCTGGCTTTGTTTGCCTTTCACCTGCTTCCCATCAATTACGTCGGAGTCATCCTCATTCTGTTGGCGCTGGTGCTTTTCATTCTGGAGGCCAAGATCGCGAGCCACGGCATCCTGGCCATCGGCGGCGTGCTTTCGGGAGTGATCGGATCGTTGATTTTGGTTGACGCTCCGATTCCGGAAATGCAAATTCACAAAGGGACGGCGCTCTCCGTCTTTCTTCCGTTGGCGCTGATCACGATTTTCCTTTTGCGGCTGGTCATCATCGCGCGCAAACGAAAAGCCGTCACCGGGGAACAAGGAATGGTGGGACTCGAAGGCGTGGCCTTCACGGACATTGAAGGCGCCGGCAAGGTTTTCATTCGAGGCGAATACTGGAACGCCACGGCTTCTACGCCGATCGAGAAGGGACATCGCGTGGTGGTAACGGGCGTCGAAGGATTGAATCTCCACGTCCGCTCCAAAGACTGAGGCGAAAACATTTTTCAGCGCCACCGGTGAGCGGCTGTTTCGTTTTCAAAGAATGCTTGAAATGTGACGGGACTACGGGCACAATCGCACCAATTTAACAGCATATCCGGAGGAGGGGCTTATGAACGCAGGATTTGATTTCTGGTACGTCGCAATCATCATCGTGGTGCTGTACTTGCTCAGTTGCATCAAGATCCTTTCCGAATATGAGCGGGGCGTCATCTTTCGGCTGGGACGCTTGCTGGAGCAATCGAAAGGGCCGGGAATCATCTTCGTGTTCAAGCCCATCGACCGGATGGTGCGAGTCTCCCTGCGATTGGAAACGCATGAAGTGCCCCCGCAGGACGTGATCACGCGCGACAACGTGGCGGTCAAGGTGAACGCCGTGGTGTATTTCCGGGTGATCGAACCTCGGCAAGCGATTGTCGAAGTGCGCGACTATTACTTTGCCACTTCGCAACTGGCTCAAACCACCTTGCGATCGGTGTTGGGCGAAGTCGACTTGGACGACCTGCTCTCGCAGCGCGAAAAACTCAATGAGCGCCTCCAGACGATCATCGACCAACACAGCGGGCCTTGGGGCATCAAAGTGTCGCTGGTCGAAGTCAAGCAGGTCGATCTGCCTCAAGAGATGCAGCGGGCCATTGCCAAACAGGCGGAGGCCGAGCGCGAGAAGCGCGCCAAGATTATTCACGCCGAGGGCGAATTGCAGGCCTCTCAGAAACTCATGGAGGCGGCGCAAGTTCTCAGCCAGCAACCCACGGCCATTCAGTTGCGATATCTGCAAACGTTGACGGAAATTGGGGTGGAGAAGAACACCACCATTGTTTTCCCCTTGCCTGTCGATATCATTTCCAGCCTGACGTCGATGGTCAAGAAGTAGTCTGTCGTTGATCAGCGGGAATGGGAGTGTGGATATGACAACGAAGCGACAATCCGGGCAGTATGAATTGATCCTCGAAAACCGGCAACTCGTGTTCATCTTCTTCGGCGCGGTGATGATGTGCGCGATTTTCTTCGCGCTCGGTTTCCTCATCGGGCGCGATCAGCGAGATTTCGGATGGCGGTCGGGGACCTCCTCCAAGCTTGACTTGACGGGATCGGCAGCGCCGGAGCCGGGAAAAGCGGCATCGAGCGAGACTTCGACGCCGACCGACAACACCAACACGAAAAGCTCCGATCAAGCCGCCATCGACAAGGAACTCACTTTCTATAAGACCGTCGATGGAAAATCGAGTGGCGACGACATGAAGATGAGTACGCCGCAAGAATCCAGGAGCGCGGCCGCCGAGAACGCCGCCAATACGCCTGCCGCGGCGGCGGTGGCGCCTCCCGGGAAGATCGTCGACACGGCCGCGAACCGATCCGTGCCCAACAACATCATCTTCCAGATTGCGGCGCTCTCCAAATCCGTCGACGCGGAAGTTATGGTGCGAAAGTTGAAGAACCAAGGATTCCAAGCCTTCCTGGTCTCGCCGCCCCCGGATACCACGGGATCGAAACTCTACCGCATCCAGGTAGGACCTTTTTCGAATTCCACCTTGGCAGAGCAGGCCAAAGCAAAATTGATTGCCGGCGGATATACGCCAATCGTGAAGAAATGAAATCGAAGGTTGTGTGATGAGCGAACGCCAAGAGAAGCGGTCTGTCGGGTGTCACGCAAGCGAGGTTCACCCCACGCCCTGGTGACGGGCGATTCATCGATCCATGCCCCTCCATCAAGGACACCCCCAGCTCACCGAAATTTGTTAGGAATTTTTACTGCCCGTTTGTCGAGCCGCTTTTTTGCGTAGGCAAGACATGCGCGAGGGAAAAACGTAGCCCTCCCTGAGGTTGTCGCTCAGTGGCATCCATTATAGAATACAAACGCTTTTGTCCTTGTGGCTTCTTCAGTTATGCCGACTTCAGGGTCCGACCAAGAATTGATTGAACTTCTTAAGCGCAATCCCTCCGCCGGGTGGAGCGCGTTCTTGGAGACTTACGCCAAACTGATGTATTCGTATTCCGTGAAATCGTTTCACGACATTGACATGGCGTCGGATTTCAACCTCTTTGTTTACGAATCGCTGGCGGCCAACGATTTCAAAAAACTGAAGTCGTTCAAGTTCCGGTGCAAGCTGAGTTCGTATCTCGTCACCTTGATGGGAAATCTGAAGTCCGATTTCACCCGGACAAAGTTCGGCCGCAAGACGTTGCCGGAGCGGATCAAGCGCCTTCCGGAGTTTTCACAATCGCTGTTCAAGTTTCGGTTTTGGGAGAACTTGTCCTTCGAAGAAGCCTCTCTCAAAATGAAATCGGTTTATGGGGATCGGGCGAGCGACCAGGCGATTGAGCGCGCCATGGATCAAATCCACGAGTGTCTCAGCCTGAAGATGCGTGGGCGAATCCAAAAGATCAAGGAACGAAAAGCGTTGGTGGATTATCAGACCGCCATCACCGGCTCGAACGCGGCGGATGAGTATCTGGATCCGCTGCTCGAGTTGCCGGATCACTCCCTTAGCCCCGAAAACGTCCTCGAGCAAGTCCGGCGCGAGGAGAGCTTCTCGCGCCTGGTGGGCGAATTCAATCTCCTGGTGGACTCGTTGCCGTATGCCGAACGCCGTCTGTTTATGCTGCGCTTCAACCAAGGCCTTTCCGCCAAAGAGATAGCCAAAAGAATGAAAATCCGTCCGTCGGAGAAGGTTTATACGCTGTTGAATCAAATCAAGGCGCATTTGGGCGACGAACTTCGGCGCCGTGGATACAATGCCGAAGCCCTCAAAGAGAGCTTCGGAGAGTGAGTCAAATTCTTGAAAATTATCCGTCTAAGTCTTTGAATGGCGAATCGCGAAGGCGGGATCAAGCGACCGTTCAGGTCGGCCAAAGTCGGATATGGCATTCGGTCTTAAGAGGTCATGGACTGCATAAGTCTTTCAAAGATTGAAGCTTGGCTTACGGGAGAAGATCCGCAGGCGCTCAACCGAGAGGCCTGGACTCATCTCCGCACGTGCCCGACCTGCAATCAAGCCGTCCGCATGGCGATGGCCATGAAAGATGCCGCCCTTCCCCTCCTCCCTAGCGATTCTGATCAACCTTCCTGCTCCCGACGATTTGACGATGCCACGCTGCTCCGGTTTCTCGATGACATGATGGAGGAGGCGGAGCGCCTCGATTTTGAAGGTCATCTTAACGCGTGTGCGGCGTGCAAAGAGGCGTTGCTGTATTTGGAATCGGAAATCGCAAATTCTGAAATCGACCAAGTTGAAGTTCCCGGCTCGGTGCTCGCGAAAGCCAAGAAGATCGGAGAGGCCGAAGCGGCGCGACAGCGAGATGAGAGTTGGGCTGCTCGGCTCGGCAAACTTTTTGTACCGGGGAGATCCGCTTGGTTGCAGCCGCGCTGGCTCGGCGCCGCCGCAATAGTGGCCATTCTGATTTTGTCCTTGGTCTTCTTTTTCCGTTTGCGGCACGAGACGGGACCGATGGAGCCCACGAATCTTGCCAACCGGGCAGTTCCAACGCCACCGAGCACTCAAGTCGATCCGGCTGTCATTGCGCGCGCCCAACGCGTGTTGGATCGAATCGAGCGAGTCGCGGACGACACGACCAAGAATCCCATCCGGCTGCAGGTGGTAAATTCCGATCAGTACATCGCGCAAATTTCACCGCAAGGTGAATTGTCGCTGTCCACTCAGTACATGGCCACGGCCAAGAGCGACGACGAACTGGCGTTTCTGATCGCTCACGAAGTGGTGCATCGAGAGCATCCCGCCGCTTGCGTTCTTTCCTTCTCGACTTCGGCTCAGCCATCACCTTCGTCTCTCAATGTGGCGCAGGAAAAGCGGATGGAATTACAGGCCGACCGGTTGGGCGTGTTCTATGCCTCCGTCGCCGGATATCATGCGGACGCCGCGGAGTCGCTTTTGTCGCGAATCCAGAGCATCCCGAATATTTCCGATGCCGCGCACCCCGCTTTCAAATCGCGATTGCAGGAGACCGCCGCGGAATTGAACTCCATCGTTCAATCCATCGAATTGTTCCGCGTGGGAGTTTCTTTCTTTGATACGGAGCAGTACAGCCGGTCGGTAGCGGTGTTCCAAAAAGTGGCGCAGATGTTTCCAAGCCGAGAAGCGATCAACGATTACGGCTTGGCTTATCACAAGCTCGCCCTGGAATATTCCTCTCAGAATTGGGGCTTCAAGAAGTCGGTGATTCTTGATCCGGTGGCCCGGGCCATTGAACCCATCCGTGAAGATTTGCCGCAGGCCAATTTGTTTTCGGCGTTTATGCAGAAGGCGCTGGCCGAATATCGCAAGGCCATAGCCCGCGATCCCGGCTACGTGGCCGTGCGCATCAACTTGGCGAGTGCTCTCGACGATCAAGGCGACTACGCGGCCGCAAATCGCGAGCTGCATCGCGTCTTGGCAATGAACCCGACATCTCAAGCGCGGGCGCGCGCTTTCAACAACCTTGGCGTCATCGCCGCCGAGCAATCGCAATGGACTTTGGCGCAGGCGTTGTTCACGCGCGCGGCCAAAGCGGACGCCGGTTTTTCTGATCCTCATTTCAATTTGGCCCGCGTCCTGGAGATGCGACACGAAGACAAGGCGGCGACCGCGGAATATGCCCGTTACGCCCAGTTGGCCGCCAATGAGCGGGACGGTTGGCTGCGCATGGCGTTCAACAAATTGAATCGACCTTGGCCGCAAACCAACACCGACGCGCTGGAGGATTTGCCGAAGCTGGGACAGATTCAACTCGGCGACACGGTGGACTCCGTGGTCAAGCGCCTCGGCCCGCCCACGGTGACGTGGCGACTGGAAACTCCGACGCAGCTTCACTTCTTTGTCAGCCTTTTTGAAAAAGGTGGCTTGGTGATTTCAGGTTCGGAAGACATGATCGACTTCGCTCAGACGACGCCGGCGTTTCAAGGAGTGGATGCCGCCAATCATCTTTCCCCGGACATGGGCGAAGATCAACTCACTTCCCTGCTGCGGCGTGCCACGCGAGCCGAGCAGCCGGGTTCGCGGCAAAGTTACATCGACTTCGATCGCGGGTTGGGCATCAACGTCCAAGACTCGCGTGTCGACACGTGGTACATTTTCGTCCCCATCGCCTAAACGGACTCCCCGAAACATTGGCTCATTCAAAATTCCCCGCGCTTTGGTTGACACTGCTCGACAGCGTAAGATATAGTCTGTTGAATTCGGCGGTCGGCGAACCTTGCAGTTCCCAAGAAGCTTCTGTCTCCTGGGTGGAGAAATAATTCTCAATTGGGCGCGGAATGAACCTGCCTAATGCACTCACGCTTTCCCGGATATTTCTCGTTCCTCTGCTGGTGGTGGTGTTGCTCTCCAGCCACTTCCCGGTCTTCTCCGACCTCTACGCGCAATATCAGGTATTCATTGCGGTCACAGTTTTTTTGGCGGCGGCGATCACGGACATCCTGGACGGTTATTTCGCGCGCAAACGCGGACAGGTGACCACGCTGGGAATTTTGCTGGATCCGATCGCCGACAAGCTGCTCATCTCCTCCGCCCTCGTCTCGTTGGTGAAAACGGTGCCCTGGGTTCCCGCGTGGTTGGTGGTGATCATTATTGGCCGGGAGTTCGTCGTGTCGGGCCTGCGCAGCATCGCTTCCGCCGAGGGATTTACGATCGACGCTTCCAAGTTTGGAAAGATCAAGATGATCATGCAGGTGGTCGCCATCACCGTGATCATCGTCGGAAGCAAGTACGCGTATTTCAAAATGCTGGGCCAGATTTGCCTCTATCTGGTCGGTCTCTTTGCCGTCCTTTCGGCCGTTCAGTATTTTCGGCGCTTCTGGGGCAAAGTCGACAGCAGCGTCAAGGAGCGCCAGCGTCGGCGCCGCTTGATCCTGCTTCGCCGAAGGATGAAGCACAATGTGGCAGCTAAATAACTCCGAGCAAGCCTTTCTCCTCGAACTGGCCCGAACCACCATCGATCATCATCTTCGAAGACAACCGCCGGCTCCTCCCGGTGAGGTGGCGCCCGGTCCGCTGCACGATGCGTGCGGCGCTTTCGTCACTCTCACTCAAGCCGGACAACTGCGCGGATGCATCGGCTACACGGTTTCCCCCAAACCGCTTTTTCAAACGGTGATGGATTGCGCCATCTCGGCTTCCACGAAGGATCCAAGATTCCCACCCATGGACATCGAGGAGCTCCCGAGAACCCACATCGAGATTTCCGTGCTGTCTCCGTTTTTCGAAATCAAGGATGTGAATGAAATCGAGGTGGGGAAACACGGCTTGATGATTTCACGAGGCGGCCGGCGAGGATTGCTTCTGCCTCAGGTGGCCACGGAATATCACATGAATCGCGAGAAGTTTCTGGATCAAACTTGCTTGAAGGCCGGTCTGCCGACGAAGGCGTGGCGCGAGCCGGGAACTCACATCGAGGCGTTTACCGCGTTCGTGTTCGGCGAAGCCCATTGAACCCCTATCGATAGTCGCTGGCCGGCTCCTTGTACGGGTGAGCCTGATACTTCCGCGCTTCGTCGACGGCGCCCTGAGTATTGTCATTGGTGTCGATGGCTCGTCGATATTCGGCGACGGCGCGTTCTCGTTGGCCCAACACGTCATAGACTTTTCCCAAATAGAGGTGCGAAAAAACTTCCAGCCACTTCGGCTCCAAGTCGCCATCCAAGGCTTCGCGAAACGCGTTGGCGGCGGAGTTGTACTTGCGCTGCGCAAAGAACGCTTCGCCGACTCGAAGATGCGCCAGCGAGTTGTGCTTGTCGAGTTCGATGGCTTTCTTGTATGCCCCGAT
>CAZIDA010000061.1:0-10836 GCA_964537865.1 uncultured Acidobacteriota bacterium | reverse complement strand
CTCTGTGAGTGCGAGGTCGAATCCGTCGTTCGCCTTCGGTCCGCTTCCCATGGAAGCGCAGAAACAGTTGCCACTCGCGCGCGAGCAGTTGACGGCAATAATGAACGAATTCTTTCGCCGCGCCAGATAAGCCGGATCTCGAAATGCGCCTTCTCCGAAGATCTTGTCGTGAATCGCTATCGCCTGCAACTCGCAAGCTCGAACGCCGAGAAGCGCCAGTTTGGTTTGTTCGTGCGCCTCGCCATGAAGGCTGAAGCCGTTCCCGTTGCGCTTGGCGCTCCATAGGCGAGTAGCCGGTGGATAGAGAGACTTCTTCCACGATTCCGGCCCGACGGCATAAGCAAAATAGGTCGCGTCAGTCTGTTTCGATAAACGATAATGGCCGCCCCGTTGATCATCCGTCCATCCAATCGGAAGGTCGGAAGCCTTGGAGATGTCGTCATAAACGATTGCGCCATCGGAGATTCTCGGTCCTAGCACTCTGAAGCCTCGGGTGCGAAGCGCGGCAATCAGGTTTTCGAGGTCATTGATTTCGAGGAAGAGCGCCTCAGACGATTGAGTCGGCGATTGGGTCATTTCACCAAGCTCCTTGAGCGCATTATAGCTATGATGGGAAATCTTTCACAATCTAATTCACAAAAAGAGGACCGGGATATCCAGTTGGCGTGATTGTGGAGATCCCCGCTCATGTTAGTTGGGGGACCCATTCGTTCTGTCGTTTGCCACGCGAGAGGCTCCTCGATATACTCTCGGCTGCAGGATACGGTAAGGAGGATGATCAACTCCGCATCTTTCCGGTCTGTGCAGGATAACAGTGAGCTTGGCGTCGGTGGAAAGGAATTTCTTGTGGGCAAGGATCTTAATTACGAACTGATGTTGAAGATTGCCATGGAAGAGGCACAGCAGGGATTCCGGGAAGGCGGCGTTCCGATCGGGGCCGCGCTTTTTGATCGCCAAGGCAACGTCCTGGGGCGAGGACACAATCGCCGGGTGCAGGAGAACGATCCCTCCGTTCACGCGGAGACGGACGCCTTTCGACGTGCGGGCCGCCAACGCAGCTATCGCAACACCATCATGGTGACGACGCTGGCGCCCTGCTGGTATTGCAGCGGATTGATCCGCCAGTTCAAGATTGGAGCGGTGGTCGTGGGGGAATCGGTGAACTTTGCCGGCGGCTTGTCGTGGCTCCAAGAAAACGGCGTCGAAGTTATCGATCTCCATTCGCGGGAGTGCGAACCAATGTTGGCGGAATTCATCCGCAAACATCCGGATATCTGGAATGAGGACATCGGAGAGGAATAGCAATGGCGGCGCGCTCGCCCCAATCCTCGACTCGCAAGAAACACCGCTACCAATGGCTGATCGATGCCCTCTCGGAGCAGCCGGGATTCATTCAGAAGCCCATGTTTGGCGCGGTCGGTTGTTACTTGGACGGACGTCTGGTTCTGCTGTTGTGTGGCCGAGGAGAGGAACCCTGGCTCGGCGTGTTGGTTCCAACCAGCCGTGAGCACCATCGCTCGCTTCGTCGCGATTGGCCGACGTTGCGGCCTCATCCCGTCTTAGGCAAATGGCTGTACTTGAAGGAAACCAGTGAGAGGTTCGAGGAGATCGCCAACGATCTCCTGGATCGAATTCTGGCGCGCGACTCGCGTCTCGGCGTCGAGTCTTCCTAAACATTCTCGAGCCAAGATTTCTCAGGTCGACGAAACAGCGCGTTATTCTCCACTCTGCTGAATGAGCTTCGCGACCAGCGCGGTCCAACCCGTCTGATGACTTGCGCCAATCCCGGCGCCGTTATCCCCGTGGAAATATTCATAGAAAGGAATGAGGTCTCGCCAATAAGGCTCGGCCTGGAATTTCTCCGTTCCGCCGTAGACCGGGCGGCGACCTTCGGCATTGCGCAGAAAGATTCGATTCAGCCGGCGCGAGAGTTCCGCCGCCACCTCCCATAAGTTCATCCACCGCCCGGATCCGGTCGGGCACTCCACCTTGTAAGAATCGCCGAGGAAGTGGTGAAACTTCTGCAGCGATTCAATGATCAAGAAATTCACCGGGAACCAAACGGGTCCGCGCCAATTGGAATTTCCTCCGAACAGCGCCGTCCGGGATTCCGCCGGCTCATATTCCACGCGATACTCACGGCCTTGGACTTCCAGGACGTAAGGATGATCCCTGTGATAGCGCGAGAGCGCGCGGATTCCGTACGGGGAGAGAAATTCTTCTTCATCCAACATGTAGCGCAGCACGAGCTGAAGCCGGTCGCGATTGACCAACGACATGAATCGACGCGGTCCCGCCGGAGTCGATTGAATCTCGACGTACTCGCTCAGCTCTTGCCGATTCTCCAAGAACCACTGCATCCGCCGCTTGAAACCGGGAAGCGGATCGATGGATTCCGGTTGAAGCGTTTCCACCGCGAAGAGAGGGATCAATCCGACCATGGAGCGAATCTTGAGTTGCATGTTTCGGCCATCGGGAAGCGTCAAGACATCGTAATAAAATCCATCCTGCGGATTCCAAAGTTCGATTCCGCGTCCACCGAGGTTGTTCATGGCGCGGCTGATATAGACAAAGTGCTCGAAGAATTTGCTGGCCACGTCTTCATAGGCCGTGTTCTCGCGCGCCAATTCCAACGCGATGGCCAGCATGTTCAGACAGTACATGGCCATCCAACTAGTGGCGTCGGATTGCTCCAAATGGCCGCCGGTGGGAAGCACCGCGCTGCGATCGAAAACCCCGATGTTGTCCAATCCCAGAAATCCTCCCTGAAACACGTTCTTCCCTTCGGAGTCTTTTCGGTTGACCCACCAATTGAAATTCAGCAAGAGCTTATGGAAGACGCGCTCCAGAAAACGCCGGTCGGCCTTTCCGCGAATGCGCTTTTCGATTTTGTAGACGCGCCACGCCGCCCAAGCGTGCACGGGGGGATTGACGTCGCCGAAGGCCCATTCGTAAGCGGGCAATTGTCCATTGGGATGCATGAACCATTCTCGTAGCAAAAGGATCAATTGCGCCTTGGCGAAATCCGGATCGACGAGCGCGATGGGGATGCAGTGAAAGGCGAGATCCCAGGCGGCGTACCAGGGATATTCCCACTTGTCCGGCATCGACATCACGTCGGCATTGTAGAGATGAGTCCAGTCGTGATTCCGCCCGCGCCATCGCTCCGGTGGGGGATCGACGTCGCTGGTCGGATCGCCGCGAAGCCATCGCTCCACTTCGTAATGATAGAATTGCTTGCTCCACATCAATCCGGCAAACGCCTGCCGCTGGACCAACCGAGCGTCTTTGGAAGCTTTCCCCGGCAGTAGACGGCTGTAAAATTCGTCGGCTTCGCGCTTCCGCTGGGCGAAGATGGCGTCAAACTCAGGACCAAAGGCAAGCGCGACGGCGTGATTGTTTTTGAAGCGCAGGCGTATGACGGCGACGCCTTCCGGCGCCATCTTCAGGGCGTAATGCGCCGCGGCCTTGGAGCCGATGAGTTCGGGATTTACGGCGCCGCGCCGCGCATTCACGAGGTAATCGTTGATTCCATCCTTGACGTAGCTTGAATTGTTCTCTTCACCGGTCAATCGTTGATGGTTGGTCTCGTTCTCCGTGAAAAGCAGTTCCGGCGCGCCTTCGCAGAAGAGGTGGCGTTCTCCATAATACTCATGGCTCAGTGCCAAGTGCTGAGCGCCCTGAAGCGGATTCCCCACATGAATTCGAGGGCGAGGTTCCAGAAAGCCCCACGACCAAGTGTTGCGGAACCAAAGCGTCGGCAACACATGAAGCGAAGCAGCTTCCGGTCCGCGGTTGTGAACCGTGATGCGGATGAGGATGTCTTCAGGCGAGTTCTTGGCGTACTCGACACAGACATCGAAATATCGATCCTCATCAAAAACACCGGTGTCGATGAGTTCGTATTCCAATGCCTGTCGCCCGCGGCCTCGATTCTCCTCGACCAGCCGAGCATACGGGAATTCCATCTGAGGATACTTGTAGAGCGCCTGCATGTAGGAATGAGTGGGAGTGGAATCGGTGTAGAAGTAGTATTCTTTGACATCCTCGCCGTGATTGCCTTCGTTGCCGGTCAAGCCGAACAAACGCTCTTTGAGGATCGGGTCCTTCTCATTCCATAACGCCAGAGCGAAGCAGATGAGCTGATGCCGATCGCAAATTCCCAAGAGACCGTCTTCGTTCCACCGGAATGCTTGGGAGCGCGCATGGTCGTGGGGAAAGTATTCCCAAGCTGTGCCATCGCGGCTGTAATCTTCACGAACCGTTCCCCAGGCGCGTTCGCTGAGGTAAGGTCCCCATCGTTTCCAATGTTGTTTGCGATCGCGATCCTCCAGGAGTCGCTTCTCTTCTTCGGTCACAAAATCCTCATCATGGACTCAGCTTCAACCCAATAGCGCGGATTCGGCGCTTCAGATTGCGGCAAGAAAACCACTTCCCGATGCCGGCGATGGCTCGACCCGACGAACAAAATCATTTCCTTTGAAAGCGTGATTATATACTGCCGAAGCAATTCCGGGGCGATAAATTGAAGAAGCAATCCGGAAGGCGGCTGCAGGCGGCGCCACCAGCAGCCAACCTTCCGATGCGGGCTCAGTCAAGACGCGGCTGACTTCTCCATTTCAAGAAGAGCTTGTTTGCGCTGGAGTCCCCATCGATATCCACCTAATCCGCCATCCTCACGAACGACGCGATGGCACGGGATGACGATGGAGACTCGATTGGTGGCGCAAGCTCGCGCCACTGCGCGGTTGGCGCGAGGCTTTCCGAGAGATCGGGCGATTTGCGAGTACGTGCGAGTCTCTCCAAGAGGAATGCGCTGAAGCTGCTTCCATACTTTCCATTGGAAAGCCGTGGCTTGGAGATCAAGAGGCAAATCGAGCGCAGCTTGCCGGCCCTTTAGGTGCGACAAAACAACTCCCACCCAATCCTTGAGGGCCATCGGTTCGCGTTTGATTTCCGCTTTCGGATACTCCTTCCTCAGGGCTTGCTCGAGTGGTTTGTCGGAACTGCCGAGGCTGAGGAAGCAAAGGCCGCGGCGTGTTCCGGCAATTAAAACTCGGCCCAGTGGCGAATTTGAAATCGAGTAGGAAATCAACATACCTTTTCCTCCACTTTGATAAGTTGCCGGCGTCATTCCCAGACGAGCGTTCGATTCTTCATAGAGCCGGCTGCTGGAACCGTATCCGGCTTCGTAAAGCGCGCTGGTGACGTCGTGGCCGTTGCGGACGTTCTGCTTGAAATGATGGAGTCGCCGCGCCATCGCGTATTGCCGCGGCGAGATTCCCATCGTCCGTTTGAAAATTCGTTGAACATGAAAAGGACTCATCCCCACGGCAGCGCCGAGCTCTTTCAGGCGAGCCGCTGAATCCGGATGCGCATCGATGGCAACGCAAATACGCTGAACGAGTGCTTTCTGCGGATGCGTTTGATCGGGACGACAGCGACGGCATGGCCGAAAGCCCGCGTCGGCTGCGGCCCGTGGCGCCGGGAAGAACAAAACTTGATGGCGGCTTGGCCGGCGCGCCGGGCAGGAGGGACGACAGTAGACGCCGGTTGATCGGACCGCGAAGACAAAGCGCCCATCAAAAGCTCGGTCGCGATTCATGATGGCGCGCCACTGTCGAACGGTTTCGGAGAGAGCGGAATCTGATCGATCGGCTCTTTGAAGTTTCATCTTCAATTCGTCTCCTTGCTGCAATGATCTCCATCGCGAACGACACGAAGATAGGACAAATCAGCGATCCATGCTATCCGAATCTTGCTCTCAAATTTTGTTTTAGAAAATTCGGGCTGCCGGCACTTCGTCGCGAAAGATTGCCAGGTGAGAAGAGATCGCTTTATGCGGCGGATGGTTTCGATTTTTTGACGTCTGTCTTGGCCCGCCGGTTCTTCAGCCAACCCTCTTCTCGAATATGCTCCTCTTCGATGCGCCTCCGTCGGGCTGCCAGTATCCCGGCGCGTCCCAGATATCCGACCAGCTTCATCGGATCGTTTCGTAAAACTACAGGCAGTCGACCGACATCGTGACGAAGCATTTTGGTGAGCGCTTCATCGAGCGTTTCATCCGGAAATGTGCGCACCAAAGTGGAATGGTTCCCGGCTTCAAGGACCGTCATATTTCCAGTCGGATTTTTTTGCAGGGCGCGAAGAACGTCTCCCCGGGTGATGATACCGGTGAGACCGCCTTTCTCGTCGAGAATCGGCAGGGCCTGATGAAGTGTAATCTTGTGATCGCCCCGGGCAATCAAATCGGAAAGCTCCGACACTTTCATGGTGCTGGGAATGGTAGGAATGTCTTTGGCCATAACTTCCTCCACCACGACTTGTCGCAGAATGTCGGCCTCGTACTCTTGCGGAACACGAAGTCCGCGGCGCGCCAGCTTTTCGGTCATGATGGTTGTTTCGCCGAGAAAGAGAATTGCCACCCCATCGGCAATCACGCTCACCAGCATCAAGGGAAGAATGGAATTGTAATCGCGCGTGATTTCAAATGCGAAGATGATGAATGTAAAAGCAGCGCGCGAGGCGGCGCCAAAGACGGCGCCCATCGCCACCAACGCGTAAGCGCCGGGAGAAAGGTGAGCCGAAGGAAGAACGTGATTGATAAGGATCGCGAAGACGGCGCCCAACGCCGCGCTCGACATGAACATGGGCGCGAGCAATCCGCCGGAAGTTCCGGAACCGAGCGAAATAACCAGAGCCAAAGCTTTGAAGATCATGATCGCGCCCAACAGCCCGAGCGCCAGATGGTTGTTCAGAATGTCGTCGATGGTGTCGTATCCGACGCCCAAAACTCTCGGCACAAAATAGCCGATGATTCCCAACGCCAAGGCGCCGATGGCCGGATGCCAGAGTTCGTCGATGGGAAGGCGATCGAACTGGTCTTCGATCCAATACAAACTACGACAAAACGCGACGGCCGCCAGGCCGCAAAGCACGCCCAAAAGCAGATAGTAGGGAAGTCCCCCGGGGATTCCAAAATCCAACGTCCCGACTTGGAACATGGGGCCTTTGCCGATCAACGCAAAGTGGACCGCAGTCGCCAACGTGCTGGCAATCACCAGTGGAATGAAAGAGCGCGCGCGAAACTCAAAGAGAAGCAATTCAATCGCAAGAATGACTCCGGCAATGGGGGTGTTGAAAGTAGCGGACATGCCGGCCCCAGCGCCGCACGCCAACAACACTTTGCGCTCCGCTGCCGTGGTGTGAGAAAGCTGTCCCACCAACGATCCCAAGGCGCCGCCGGTTTGAATGATCGGCCCTTCTGCGCCAAAAGGTCCGCCGGTGCCGATCGCTATTGCCGCCGAAAGCGGTTTCAAAATGGCCACCTTGGGTTCAATGCGGCTGCGACTGACGAGCACCGCCTCCATGGCTTCGGGAATGCCGTGTCCCTTGATCTTCTCGGTCCCATACTTCGCCATGAAACCGACGATAATGCCGCCGCCGACGGGCACGATAATGATCCACAGCCCAATCGATTCCAAGCGGGCGCTGGTGAAAGCAAAGGAGACGCGATGAAACATCGCCAAGTTGGTAAAGAACCCGATCAAGTGATAGAGAATGTAAGCCACGACCCCGGCCAAGAGGCCAATCGCCCCCGCCCACAAGGAAATGAAAAGCGTTCGAAACTGAGCGATGTTCTGGCCCATACTGGGAGTATGGGTCTCCACTTTGGACTCGCGCGCCATGAAGCCCTCGATCTTCGGATGTTGATGATGAACAGGTTCAATGCGGCTGCGACTGACGAGCACCGCCTCCATGGCTTCGGGAATGCCGTGTCCCTTGATCTTCTCGGTCCCATACTTCGCCATGAAACCGACGATAATGCCGCCGCCGACGGGCACGATAATGATCCACAGCCCAATCGATTCCAAGCGGGCGCTGGTGAAAGCAAAGGAGACGCGATGAAACATCGCCAAGTTGGTAAAGAACCCGATCAAGTGATAGAGAATGTAAGCCACGACCCCGGCCAAGAGGCCAATCGCCCCCGCCCACAAGGAAATGAAAAGCGTTCGAAACTGAGCGATGTTCTGGCCCATACTGGGAGTATGGGTCTCCACTTTGGACTCGCGCGCCATGAAGCCCTCGATCTTCGGATGTTGATGATGAACAGATTTACAATATCGTGTCGCGATGTATGTTGTCTAGGAAAATCTGGCCGCCGGGCTGAGTGCGCCGGGGTAGGGCGGCTCCAGAGGGCGCGTGTGCCGGTCGCGCGGAGGGAGGCTTCGGCGCAGTCGAGAGAGAAGTCGGTTGCGCATATTGATGTTTCCTTGAGAGCAGGAGTGAAGTCAAGACAGGCGTGTCGTCCCATCGCGGATATTGTCCGTAAGCAGGGCTGATTGTGCAAGCGGTAAAGGACCGCAGGCGCGCTGTGGCAGGATGGCATTCAAACCGGAGCCGCAACAATCGCGGACAAGGCGATCCGCCTCCCGCAAATAGTATCCGGGGAAACCTGCGTTTTGTGGAGACCAAACCACTAAAGAATTTTGACGAAATTGATGCGGTCGCCTTTGGCGATCCGTGAAAGCACATCGACGCCTGAATGGACTCGACCGAAGACGGCGTATTGTCCATCCAAATTGGGATGAGCGCCAAGCGTGATGTAGAACTGGCTGGAAGCGCTGTTGGGATCGGAAGTGCGAGCCATCGCGACCACGCCGGGCGCATCGTGCTTCAGCTCGGGATGTGTCTCCAAAGGGATGCGATCTTGCGCCCCGCCGGTGCCATCGCCCTTGGGGCATCCTCCTTGAATCACGAACCCGGGAACGACGCGGTGAAACGTCAGGCCGTTATAAAAATTATTTCGCGCCAGCTTGATGAAGTGGGTGGTCGTGATGGGCGCTTTCTCGGTGAACAGTTCAAACTCGATCGATCCCTTGTCCGTCTCAATGACGGCCGTGGGTACTTTCGGCTTGGGTGGTTCCTTGGGAACAACCTCCGCGGGTTGTTCCGGCTGCTTCTTCTTGCGTCTCCAGAAAAATCCCATGATCCTAAACCTTTCTTGACGAACCTTCCCAAAATCGATGAAAGAGATTAGCACATGTCTTTAATTTCAAACAAACTCAAATTCGGGTTTCACGTCGGAAATTCTGAAGTTCAATGAGACGCCGGGTCCCATCGCGTGAATTTCCCGGTGAACCGTTCGAGGAGGCCAGGCTCCGAAATTAAAAAAGGCAGTCTGCGCAGACTGCCTTTTTCCACCCAAAATATTTTCGAAAATACTTTGTGTCGTTTTCGCGTACCCCGGACTAAGTGCGTTGTGTGTAATCGTCCTTGGGGCAGACCCAGTACATGCCGCCGGGTCGCTCGGCCGACTTGATGAACTTCGTCGCCACCATGTTCTCGCCACACTGCGGGCAGGATTTATTGTAATTGGTGACTTCACGATCGGCCAAACTGGCGCGCGCTGTCTTCGAGAGTTTCTTCTCGGCCATGACTGTTTCTCCTTTCCGGCTCAGCGTGTCGCTGCGTTCCGCCCCGTCGGGCCAACCAGAGTCCGCATAAGCACAAAATCAAAAGCGCAGAGATTACACAAAATGTCCGGTGAGATCAAGGAAAATGTGGGGAAGGAATTGAGCGGCGCCCGGCACTCTTCGCGACGTGCGGGCGACAGATTGCTTGAAAGTTTGATGATTTCGATGCCCAGTTGAAGAAGGCGGTTTTCAAACCGAAGTGCGGAGTCTCGACTTTCGGCATTGTCACCAAATAGTTTTGATTTGCTGGCAGCGGCGAATCCTCGCGTCCTTTGTGATCAGGGGAATGCCGGCAGCCAGCGCCGTCGCCCCAATCAAGCGGTCGCAAGGATCGCTGGAGTAGTCCGGCGAAAACTGGTTGGCAAAAACCGCGACAGGCACGGTGATGGGTCGGATGGCAGTTCGAGAAGATATCTTTTCAACGAAGGCTTCCACCGTTTCTGTGATCTCCAGCCGGTGGTGTGTCGCCAACCAGGCAAGCTCCCACAACGTGATCGCGGAAATAGCGAGCCCGCCTTCCTGATTTGCCTGACGGATTGCCTCCGTTGCCCTCTTGGAAAGTTTGGAAGGATTGTTGGCCAGCCAAATCAAAACATGCGTATCCAATAGAATCATTTCTTCATGACCTTCCAGTGTTTCAAGGGAGTCACCGGAGACTCGATGTCGCCGACAATTTTGAATTCTCCCGCCATGAATCCGAACAGATTGTCCTTTTCAGATGCGACAGGTACCACCTTGACGATCGGAGTTCCGCGCTTGGTAATTACAACCGGTTCACCCGTCGCCCGGACATGCGTCATGATCCTTAGGCAATGCGTCTTGAATTCTCCGGCCGGCATCTGTTTCATGGTTGTCCCCTCACATCTATGGTCACAATGTTGTGACCAATCATAACACGCTCTCTCAATGGAGTTCAATTCATGGCATGAACGAGAAAGCCATTCATCGGGCTGCCCGGTGGAACAGAGATCGCTGCTCCCATGAATTGGGCCTTCATGCGACGAAAGATGAAAATGTCTCTTGGGGGTCACGATCTATGACCTCAATCAAAGGCTGGCGGGGGCAGCAAGACGCTTATGCCGTATGCCACTTCTGAAGAACGTAAGTGACGATCTGGTCGATGCGATCCTGCAGGGCCAGAAATTCTTCCTCTTTGAGATTGTACTTCCACAGCGTGTGGCACTCCGCGCGGAAGCGGGATTCGTTAAGAGGCGAGGCGTCGTGAGTCAGTTTGCGTTCCTTGATCAAATCAAAAACTTTCTCTTCGCAACTGTCGTAGACGTTTCGAAGTTTGGGAGGAAGGTCCAGGTAGTACCGGAAATCATCGAAGGACCAAAAGACGCGCGATTTGTATTCGGTG
>CAZIDA010000060.1:0-10893 GCA_964537865.1 uncultured Acidobacteriota bacterium | reverse complement strand
TGGGCGAATTGAGTTCCAAGGATGCCGAAGAGATGGGATATCTCACGACCCGCCTTCTTTTGCGGCAGGCTCCTCCCCTCACCGCGATTTTTGCTGGAGACGATACCGCCGCTCGCGGCGCTTATAAAGCGGTGCGCGACAGCGGCCTCAGCATTCCCGAAGATTTCAGTGTCGCCGGGTTCAATGACACCTTGGAGGCATTGTCACTTCACCCTGCCCTCACTTCCGTCCGAGTGTTCACGAATGAACTGGGGAAGCAGTTGGCGGAAATGTTGTTCCAACGAATTCAGAGGCCGGACCTAGCGCCGGGAACCATCACGCTGCCGACACAGCTTGTAAAGCGGGAATCCTGCGCTCCCCCTCCGGCGCATCCGCGCGTCCCGTCCAAAGCCATCGAGGCCGTCACGTCTCCATTGAAGTAAGACTCGAATTTCATCGTTCTCGTGTCCGCTCGAACCCTCTTCCGCTTTGCTCGCCGGAGAAATGCTCAGAGCACAAGTCGCTTCCCAACCAGCGCAGGACGGATCATCGCCGAATTCTCTTTCCTCGAACCGGTGGAGGCGATCAAAGGAACGACCGCGATGGCGGCGCCGCCTTGAAGCGGGAATCTGGGCGTATGAAATATTTCATAGATTTGTGAAATCTTTCTTGACAGACCTCGGGGGCTGTGCTTGAATGAGCCACCATCGAGGAGACGAGTGATGCCGAAGCGTCCGCGCGCTCTCATCCACTTTCCAATCCGGGTTGCCTGGTCACGACGATCCTTGGAACTGTTCCACCGAAGACCGGAGAGTCATGTGCGGATTCCGATGGGCGCCCGGGGCCATTAACACATCGGCGCGTTCGAGGGGGAGCGAGCAGAATTCCAGCCGGCGAGCCGAAACTATCCAAGGAGGCAGCGATGAAGAGCAGGATATTCCTTGTGACCATGGTGGTGTTTACGATCCTCGCATTCACTGCCGTTCCCGTTTTCAGTCAAGCGGTCAACAGCGCGCAGATTCATGGATTCGTCACGGATTCCAGCGGCGCCGTCATCGTAGGGGCGCAGATCAAGGCGACCCAAACCACGACGGGCCTGCTGAGGATCGCATCCAGCGGTTCGGACGGCGGATATTCTCTGGTGAATCTTCCGGTCGGCCCTTATCAATTGGAGGTCTCCGCCTCCGGTTTCCGGAATTTTCTTCAAAACGGGATTGTCTTGCAGGTAGGCGGAAATCCTCAGATCAATGTCACCCTCTCCGTGGGATCCGTTTCTCAGATGGTCGAGGTCACTGCAGACACCTCCATGGTCGAGACGCGTAAGACCGCGGTTTCAGAAGTCATCGACCAACGTCGCATTGTGGATCTCCCATTAAACGGCAGGCAGGCGACGCAATTGGTGGTGCTTTCCGGCGGCGCCACAGACACCACTCTGGCCAGCAATGATTTGATCAGCTCCAAGAATTACGGCAATGGAACGAACAGCACCTCCGTGACCATCTCCGTGGCGGGAGGACAAGTGAACGGCACCAACTACCTCTTGGACGGCGGAGACAACAACGATTCTTTCTCAAACGTCAATCTTCCGTTTCCATTTCCCGACGCCTTGCAGGAATTCAATGTGCAGGCGGGCACCTCGTCGGCGCGTTACGGCCTCCATCCCGGAGGGGTGGTCAGCATCGCCACAAAGTCGGGGACCAATCAATTTCACGGCGACCTTTTTGAGTTTCTCCGAAACGGCGCCGTGAATGCCAAGCACTTCTTCACGCCCGCGGGACAGAGCGATGACACGCTCAAACGCAATCAATTCGGCGGCACCATGGGCGGGCCGATTATCAAGGGCAAGCTGATGTTTTTCGCCGGCTACCAGGGAACATGGAATCGCCAAGCCCCGCCGACCACGAGCGTGATTGTTCCCACGGCGGCGGTGCTCAGCGGCGATTTCAGCACCATCGATTCCGCGGGCTGCCAGTCCAACGGCAAGGCCAGAACCATCAAGGATCCCGTCACCGGAAAGCCGTTCGCCAATGGTTTCGTCAATCCGAGCCGATTCAACCCGCAGGCTTTGGCGCTCCTCAAATACGTTCCCGTGTCCGCGGACCCGTGTGGCCACCTCAACATCGGCATTCCCACAACAGGAGACGAGGATCAAGTCATCGGACGCGTCGATTGGCTTCAGAGTGATAGACACACCTTCTTCGGCCGGTATTTCATCGCCAATTACAGCGATCCGGCGGTGTTTGACGGCAAGGACATCCTGACCTCGACGAAGGCCAGTCAGTTTTCACGCGATCAGACCCTGACCTTGGGCGACACCTACACACTGACTTCGCACTTGGTGAATTCGCTTCACGTCACCGGGACGCGATTAAGGATTGACCGAGGAACCGCTCCCAACCTGATCAACTTCAAGGACCTGGGAGTGAACATTCCCAACCCGGTGGCCAATGCCATGGTGGTCAGCATCACCGGCTACTTCAATGTCGCGAGCGGGACCGCGACCCCGGGGCACTTCAACCGCAATGCCCTTCAAGTAGCGGACGACATCGATTGGAGTCACGGGCGCCACCAAGTGGCCTTCGGCGTGGACTGGATTCACGGCCAATTGAACGAGCTGTCGAACTTCCAAACCAATGGTCAATTTTCATTCAGTGGCCAGACCACGGGCGACGGGCTGCTCGATTTTGTCCTGGGCCTGCCCGTCAAGTTTGCCCAGGGAAACCCGGAAGAAGAGAATTGGCGACAAAATTATTGGGGGCTTTATGTCAACGATAATTATCAAGTCCGTTCCAATTTGACCCTGAACGCCGGCGTTCGCTGGGAGCCTTACTTCCCGGCCCACGACAAGTTCAATCGCGGAAGCCATTTTGATCCCGCCGCTTTTGCGGCCGGGACCACGAGCCAGGTGTTTACGAACGCCCCTCCCGGATTGTTCTACTGCGGGGATTCGCAAACCCCGTGCTCCTTTGTCGACAGCCACGTGCCGCAGTTTTCACCGCGAGTCGGGGTGGTCTGGGACCCGCGCGGCAAGGGACAGGAGACGATTCGAGCCGGCTATGGAATTTTTTACGACAACCCTGAAACGTTTTATTTCGACCGCTTCGCCGACAACTCTCCTTACGGCAGCGGGATAAGCCTTTCCAGCCCGGCGGGAGGATTCACCAATCCCTATCAAGGGCAGACCGTGCCTCCTTTCCCCCTGCCCTTCCCAACGTCCTCTTCCAACGCCTATTTTCCCAGTGCCGGCGTTTATATCAGCGTGCCGCTCAACCTGCACCCGACTTACGTGCAGCAGTGGAATCTGAGCTTCCAGAAACAGGTGGGGGCCAACTGGCTCTTCTCGGCCTCCTATTTGGGGAACAAGACCACGCATTTGTGGATAGCGTATGAAGGCAATCCCGCGGTCTATATTCCGGGCAATTGCGGCTCCAAGCCCTGCTCCTCCACGTCGAACACGAACCAGCGGCGTGTTCTTTATCTCGCGAACCCTGCCGCGGGAGCTTACTACTCAAACCTCACCGAGCCGAACGACGGCGCCAATGCTTCCTACAATGGCATGCTTCTTTCCGTGAATCACCGCTTCAGCCAGCACTTTACCTTGTTGGTGAACTATACTTGGTCGCATTGCATCAGTGAAGGTGATTTTACGGGAGAGCTTACGAACAGCCGTCCGATGGAAACACCCAACAACTTGGCAGCCGAGCGTGGAAACTGCGGTTTTGACCGTCGCCAGCTCTTTAATTCCTCATTCGTGCTCTCCAGCCCGAGGTTCAGCCGGCGCGCGATGCAGATGTTGCTGGGCAATTGGCGGCTCTCTTCGATCATCAGTTACAGCAGTGGTCCTTGGCTGAACATTTTGACTGGAACCGACAAGTCTCTTTCAGGAATCGGCAAGGATCGCCCCGATCAAATCGCGGATTCTTCCACGGGCTCCTGCCCGGGACCCAATGGCACGTCCATCCCGGTGGGAAGCGTGACCTGTTGGTTCAACACCACCGCTTTCGCGGCGAACGCGCCTGGAACATTTGGAAATGTCGGACGCAATACCATTGAAGGCCCCAGCTTTTTCGGTTTTGATACCGCTGTGACGCGGCAGTTCAGAATTCGCGAGCAACAGCGACTGCAGATTCGCTTTGAGGCCTTCAATGTTCTGAATCATCCGAACTTTAACGGTCCGAATCTCACGTTCACGAATTCTCGTTTTGGTCAGATCACCACCTCCCGCGACCCGCGCATTCTGCAATTTGCGCTGAAATATGTTTTCTGAAGGCCCCGTTTGCTGGAGAGTGGCTCACCGTCGTTGCGGCGGCAGCCAAAGGAATGAAAATGATGTGGTCGCCGGCCCCGATGCATCGGGGCCGGACATCGCATCCATTTCAATCGTCGGGAAGTCCGGGATTCGCCAATCCGCCAAAAACCCGGGGGACGCAAGCGAGAGCGGGCGAATCCCGGCTACCCAAACATCCACGACGCCTATTTTCGGAGCAGACGTGACCGATCGACGCGAATTTCTTAAGACCATCCTGGTGGGAAGCGCCGTTTTGGCGGCCAACGCGCCTCTGTTGCGGGGCGGTTTCAATCCCCGATTCGATCCTTTTCTTGACAGATCCCAAGGATCGCCGGACCCGTGGGACGCGGTCCCGCAAATTCTTCGACGCATTCAGCCTCCCGTCTTTCCGGACAAGAACTTTCTGATCACCCAGTTCGGGGCTCTGGGAAACAACAAGACAGACTGCACGGAGGCGTTCCAGAAAGCGATCGCTGATTGCCATCGCGCCGGGGGCGGTCGCGTGGTTGTGCCGGCCGGAGAATTCTTGACCGGCGCCATTCATCTCCAGAGCAACGTCAATCTGCATCTCGATCCGAAAGCCGTCATTCGATTCACCCGAGACACGAATAAGTATCCGCTCGTGTTTACACGTTGGGAAGGCGTGGAACTGATGAACTATTCGCCGTTCATTTATGCCTTCGAGCAGGAGAACATCGCGATCACCGGCAAGGGCACGATCGACGGCAATGCGGACTGCGAACACTGGTGGCCGTGGAAGGGGCGCCGCAATTGCGGCTGGAAGACCGGGGATCCCGATCAAACGCCCGATCGCAATCACCTTTTCGACATGGCCGAAAAAGGTGTGCCCGTCAGTGAGCGCGTGTTCGGCGAAGGGCACTATCTGCGGCCGAATTTCATCGAACCCTATCGATGCAAAAATGTCTTGATCGAAGGCGTGACGCTCCTCAACTCGCCGATGTGGCAGGTTCACCCGGTCCTCTGCACGAACGTCACGATTCAAGGGCTCACCATCAGCAGTTTTGGCCCCAACACGGACGGCTGTGATCCGGAATCATGCACGGACGTGTTGATCAAAGAATGTTTCTTCAACACCGGCGACGATTGTATTGCCATCAAGTCCGGACGGAACGCGGATGGGCGGCGGGTGCGCGCGCCTTCTCGGAACATCGTCATTCAAGGCTGTCGCATGAAGGACGGACACGGAGGCGTGACCATAGGAAGCGAAATCTCCGGCGATGTTCGGAATGTTTTTGCCGAGGATTGCCGCATGGACAGCCCGGACTTGGACATGGCCGTGCGCCTCAAGAACAACGCCATGCGCGGCGGCCTCATTGAGGACATTTACGTGCGCGACATCGATGTCGGTCAAGTGGCCACGGCGGCCGTGTCGATCGATTTTTTTTACGAAGAGGGCGAACACGGAAAATTCACACCCGTGGTTCGCCATGTTGAAATCCGAAATCTGAAAATCAAAAAGGCAAAGTATGCGCTTTATCTCCGGGGATTTCCGAACGCGCCGATTCGCGACGTTCACCTGGTGGATTGCGACTTCGAGGGAGTGTCGCATCCGAACGTGATCGAAAACGTCAAAGACATCTCGCTCCGCGATGTCCGCATCAACGGCACGCTGGTCAATCAGGTAGAATGAAGGACGCCTCCGACCGCCGGGAGGCTTTCGAAGGGACCGCCGAATCCATGTCATTCATCACTGAGGATTTCCTTCTGCAAAGTGAGAGCGCGCGGCGGCTTTACCACACGCATGCCGCCGAGCAGCCCATCCTCGATTTTCATTGCCACCTTTGGCCGAAGGACATTGCGGAGAACCGGCGATTTCACAACCTCACGGAAATTTGGCTTGAGGGCGATCACTACAAGTGGCGCGCCATGCGAGCGAACGGCATCGCCGAGCGCTATTGTTCCGGAGAGGCGGATCCTCGAGAAAAATTCTTGACTTGGGCGCGGACCGTTCCCTACACACTTCGCAATCCCCTGTATCACTGGACTCATCTGGAACTGAAGCGGTATTTCGGAATTGATCAACTGCTGGATGAAACTACGGCGCCGACCATTTGGGAACAAGCGAATGACCGGCTGAAAAGCGACGAACTCTCCGCCCGCGGAATCCTGAAGAAGTTTGGCGTCGCGGCGCTGTGCACGACCGACGACGCGGCCGATTCTCTCGAATATCACGAGACCATCGCGGCTTCGGACCTCGCGGTGCGGGTCCTTCCGGCGTTTCGACCCGATAAGGCCCTTCAAACGCAAGATCCCGTTTTGTTCAACGCGTGGACAGACCGGTTGGCGACGCGCGCGAACGTTCACATTGCCCGCTTCTCTGATTTTCTGGATGCGCTCAGGAAGCGTCACGATGACTTTCATCGTCACGGAAGTCGCCTTTCCGATCACGGCTTAGAGCATTGCTTTTCAGAACCCTGTTCGGAACGTGAAGCGAAACTTATCTTCAACAAGATTCGCGGCGGGAAGACTTTGTCCGAGAACGAATCCGACAAGCTGGGCGGCTTCCTGATGCTCTTCTTCGGCCGCCTCAATGCCGAAAAGGGCTGGACCATGCAACTGCACTTGGGAGCCCATCGCAACGCCAACACGCGCATGATGAGCGCTCTCGGTCGCGACACCGGCTTTGATTCGATCGGCGATTGGCCTCAGGGAGAGTTGTTGGTCAAATTCCTGGATCGTCTGGATCAGGAGCGCATGTTGCCCAAGATGATTCTGTACAACTTGAATCCCGCCGACAATTACGTGTTCGCCACCGCCATCGGGAACTTTCAAGATGGAGGTGTCGTCGGCAAATTGCAATTCGGCAGCAGTTGGTGGTTCCTCGATCAGAAGGAAGGAATCGAATGGCAGTTGAACGCCCTTTCGAACTGCGGCTTGCTGTCGCGATTCGTCGGGATGGTGACGGATTCCCGCTCCTGGATGTCTTATCCGCGCCACGAGTATTTTCGTCGGGTCTTGTGCAATCTGCTGGGCAGCGAAATCGAATGCGGTCTCCTTCCGCGGGCCGAAGAACTGATCGGGACAATGATTCGCAATGTTTGCTTCGACAACGCCGCTGCTTCTCTGGGGCTGCCCGGCGTTCCGCTTAGATCGGAAGTCGCGGTTGTGAAGAACGCCGCTCCTGGGGCGCAATGAGGGCCCGGTAAATTTGGGGATTCCGCTTACGATTCCGCAGTCGCGGTAATTTTTGGTTTCGACCGGGAGTCGGACTGGGAAGGCCCTTGGAAAGTAGGAGATTTGCCAGCATTGTGAATTTCAAGTTTGTGAGGAATACACTGTTTCATCCCAATCCGCCGCCATCCCACCAGAGTGACAGAGGGAGTGACTCAACGCGGACTCTTGTGCTTTTGATGGTCGGCCTGGCCTTACTGTCTCAAGCACAACTGAGTTTTCCGCAGGATACTCGGCATGTGGCCAAACCGAATCAGCGGCCCGTGTGCGCAACCATCAATGCGCGACTTTCCGAAGCGAACGACGCCCTGCCTGAAGCCGATGAGAATAGACTGGATACGGCCAGAATCCAAAACGCCATTGACCGCTGCGCACCGGGAACAGCCGTTGAGCTTCGTGCCGTGGGCAACCATGCGGCGCTGTTATCAGGACCGCTTGAGCTCAAAGGGGGCATCACGCTCCAGGTGGATGCCGGCACAACACTTTTCGCTTCCCGAAATCCGCGAGATTACGATGTGACGGCGGGCAGTTGTGGAACCGTCAACAATCGCGGCCAAGGCTGCCGGCCTCTGATCCATGTGTACAAGGCCCCGAATGCCGGCGTCATGGGGAAAGGCACAATTGACGGCCGGGGAGGAGCAACGCTGATCGGTCAGAAGGTATCCTGGTGGGATCTGGCCCAGAAAGCCAAACGAGAGAAAGCCCGGCAGAATGTCCCCCGACTGATTGTGGCCGAGCAGTCCGACAATTTCACGCTTTATGAAATCACCCTCCGCAATTCTCCGAACTTCCATGTCATCGTCAAACGGACAAATGGCTTCACGGCCTGGGGCGTGAAGATCGACAGTCCAGGCACGTCGCGTAATACGGACGGCATCGATCCCTCCTCTTCCCGGAACGTCAGTATCCTGCATTCTTACATTCGCTGCGGTGACGACGATGTGGCCATCAAGGCGGGCGCCGATGGTCCGGCTGCTCACATCACGGTGGCGCACGATCATTTCTATTCCGGTCATGGGATGTCGATCGGGAGTGAAACCGTCGGCGGCGTGGACCATATCGTGGTCCGCGATCTTACGATCGACGGCGCCGACAACGGCTTGCGCATCAAGTCGGACGCCACTCGCGGCGGCTTGGTCCGTGAAGTCAGTTATGACAACATCTGCATGCGCGACGTAAAGAATCCGATTCTGATGGATCCGTTTTACAGCGCCCGATCGGGTCCACATATTCCAGAATTTCAGGATATCCGTCTTCACCACGTCGTTGTAACGACTGCAGGAAGGATCACTTTGCTGGGACATGACGCCACGCACCTGCTGAAGATGACGCTGGACGGCGTTCGCATGGAAGGCGGTCAACCCCAAGGCATTCGCGCGGCGCATGCCCGCATTGCTTTGGGGCCGGGGCCGGTGAATTTCATTCCGACAGGAGAAGATGTGAGAGTGCGGCGAGTCGGAGGTGAAAGCAGAACCTTCTCTTGCGCCGAACGATTTGTTGCATTTCCACACGGCGACGCTGACTCCGGCCATCCGGATCAACCGCGTCATCCGAAGAGGCACTCTCGACCATTTGAAACCGAGCCGGTCATTGTGAGCGCGGACGGCTCCGGAGACTATCGGTCGTTGCAGCGGGCCATTGATGCCTTGCCGCCGAGCGGGGGGACCATTCGCCTTCGCCCTGGTTTATATCGCGAGGTGGTGACCGTCAACAAACCTCATGTGCGACTTGAGGGCGCGGCGGATCCGTCCAAGGTGGTCATTGTCTTCAATAAAAGCCACGGCACGGCCGGAGGCACGATAAAATCGGCGACCATGACCGTCATGGGAGATGGTTTTTTTGCAGAGGGAATCACGGTGGCCAATGACTTCAGCGTGAATCGACCCTTGAAGCCGGAAGGCTCTCAAGCCGTGGCGCTCGCGGTGAAGGGGGACCGCGCCGTCTTTCGCAATGTGCGTTTCCTGGGCGCTCAGGATACACTCTATGTCGGCAGCAAGTCGTGCGCCTCGGAGCGAGGACCCTGCGTGCCGGCACGCCAGTATTTTTTTCACTGTTACATCGAGGGCAACGTGGATTTTGTTTTTGGTGATGCCAAGGCCTTTTTCATGCAATGCGAGATCCACGCCCTTCCGCATGACGTGATCTTCCTAACGGCGCAAAGCAAACATTATCCGGCCGAGGAAAGTGGGTTTGTGTTTGAACGCTGCACGGTGACCGCGGATCCAGCGGCCCGACATATCTTCTTGGGCCGCCCCTGGAGACCGTACTCGACCGTTGTCTTTCTCAATACGGATCTCGCTGCGCACATCGAACCGAGCGGGTGGCGGGAGTGGCACCCCGGAGAAACTCATTCCCTTGAGACCGCGTTCTATGCCGAGTATCACTCGAACGGCGCGGGGGCCAACGCCGAACTTCGCGATCCCCACACGAAGCAGTTGAGCACGAAGGAAGCCCAACGTTATTCACTCAAGGAGTTTCTGTCGGGTCAGGACCATTGGAATCCGATGGAGGTTCGCTGACATCTTTCGCGGAGACTTCCAAAATCAGAACAGCAAGACTCAAGGAGCACAATGCCATGAGTTCACGAACAGCTTTCGCAACTGAGAAAATGGTTTTTCGGGCGACCCATCGGCACACCGGCCGCCTTATTTCGGTGACCCCAGGCAACAGCGCCAACCGGCATTTGACTTATGGAAGGATCCTTTTGAATCGTTCTTGCCCCTCCGTTTCGTTCAACAATCGCGAGGAGGAGACCGGCTTGATTTGTCTCTCCGGCAGCGGGATGGTCACCGCGGAGCGCCGTAGTTTTCCTTTATCCCAATACGATGCTCTCTACATTCCTCGCGACAGCGCCATCGAAGTGAGCACCGCGGAGGCGTTGGATGTGGCGGAGTTCTCCGCGCCGGTGGAGCATCGCTATCCCTTGCAGTTCATCCCATATGAAGAGATTTCGAAGAATCCGGCGCTGCAATTCAACGCCGGCGCCCCGGGCAATGCGCGGCGCGTCACCATTTGTTTCGGCAAGAACGTTCAGGCGGGCCGCCTGATGGCGGGTTTCACTTTCTCCGAACCCGGCAATTGGACGAGCTGGCCGCCCCATGAACACACGCGAATGCTCGAAGAGATGTACGTGTTTTTCAACATGCCGGCGCCGGCGTTTGGCTTGCAGTTGGTCTACAACGAGACCGACTACCCAGAGTTGGTCGTGCCCGTTCGCGACGGCGACGCCGTGCTGATGCCCAGCGGATATCATCCCAACGTCGCCATTCCCGGTCACACCATCGGCTTTCTCTGGGCCATGGCGGCGCATCGCGAAAAAGAAGATCGCCAGTTCGGCGTGGTGAACGTGCAGCCGGAGTTCAGCGCCGGCGGCTCCGGGCTCGAAGCGAGCCGGAGATGATTCTCCGGCAAGAAAAGGCCAGGCAAGTTTGATG
>CAZIDA010000059.1:0-10988 GCA_964537865.1 uncultured Acidobacteriota bacterium | reverse complement strand
ATTTTTATGTCGTGCGCCCCTTCTCATCTCCCTCTTTGGTTTCCCTCTCAAAATTTGGTATAGTTCTCACCCCGGAATCACTGGAATCTTCAGGAGATTTCTTTTAGACCGAAGGAGAGCGGAATGAAAACGATTGACCGAGACGCCATCGCAAGGCGCGCCGAACACTACGAGCAGGACATCATCAAATTCATGCGCGATCTCATCGCCATCCCGAGCGAGAGCTCTGAGGAAGAGGGCGTCATCATGCGCATCAAGCAAGAGATGGAGAAGGTCGGGTTCGACGAGGTCACCATCGATCCCATGGGCAACATCCTGGGACGCATCGGTAACGGCAAACACATTCTCGCCGGCGACGCGCACGTCGACACCGTCGGCGTTGGCAATCCCGCCGAGTGGCAGTGGGATCCTTTCAAAGGCAAATTCGAGAACGGCGTCATCTATGGTCGTGGCGCGACGGATCAAGAGTCGGGCTTGGTCGCCATGGTGTACGGCGTCGCGATTCTGAAGGACCTCGGACTCACCGGAGATTTCACCTACTACATCGTCGGCAGCGTGCAGGAGGAAGACTGCGACGGCCTGTGCTGGCAATACATCGTCAAGGAAGACAAGCTTGTTCCGGAATGCGTGGTGCTCACCGAACCCACGAACATGAACATCTATCGCGGACATCGCGGCCGCATGGAGATTGAAGTTCACACGAAAGGCGTCTCCTGCCACGGTTCCGCGCCGGAGCGCGGCGTGAATGCCATTTACAAGATGAACCAGTTGGTGATCGAGATTGACGAACTCAACAAGCGCCTCAAGCCGCATCCGTTCCTCGGCAAAGGCTCCGTGACCGTGACGGAGATTCGCTCGCAATCGCCCTCGCTGTGCGCCGTGCCGAACGGCTGCTCCATTCATCTGGATCGACGATTGACGGTCGGCGAAACGAAAGAATCCGCCGTCAATGAGATTAAGAATCTCCCGTCGTTCGGCGACGCCGAGATTGAAGTGCTGCAGTACGCGCGGCCGAGCTGGCGCGGATTGACGTATCCGACGGAGAAGTATTATCCGACCTGGTTGCTGGAGGAAAATCATCCGCTGGTGCAAGCAGGCGCCAAGACTTTCGAGCGCGTGATGGGACGCCCGGCGAAAATTGACAAGTGGGTTTTCTCGACGAACGGCGTTGCCACGATGGGCATGCTCGGAATTCCGTCCATCGGCTTCGGTCCGGCCAACGAGATTTACGCGCACACGGTGTTCGATCAAGTGCCGGTGAAGGATTTGGTTGACGGCGCGAAGTTTTTTGCCGCGTTCCCGCTGACGTATCTCGAACAGATCGGGGCATAAGGCTTTGGTAGCCACGATCCGCCGCGGCGGGTCTGCGCTCGATTTGGTAGCCCCGCCCGTTCTTTAGGGCGGGGGGTAGTTCTTTGCCGGGCTCAAAGCGTCGGTCCGTGGTAGGCGGATTCATCCATCGAACTGCACCGCGTCTGAGAATTTTCTGTGAGAAGCTCGCTGTGAATTCCGCATGGAAAAGCCGCCGGCGTCAAGAACCGCCGGCGCTACCAGAGCTAGATTCATTGAGGACTTCCCCGCCGAGAATCCGCCGCGGCGGACGGCGGGGCTACCCAAACAAACCATTTCTTATGGGCGAAACACCTCCAGCTTCAACTCGCTGGCTCAATCGCAACATCGCCGCGATTGCGACGACCAGTTTTTTCTCCGATCTCTCGCACGAAACCGCGACGACGATTCTCCCGGTGTTTCTGGCATCCATCGGGGCCGCGCCGTCAGCGTTGGGAATTATTGAAGGCGTGGCCGACGCCGTTTCCAGTTTCGCCAAGATGGGTTCCGGTTATTGGAGCGATCGCACCGGAATTCGCAAACCCATCGCGGTGATCGGATATCTGCTGACGGCCCTCGGACAAGCGTCGTTCGGATTTGCGACGAACTGGTTGCACGTTCTTGCCGGGCGCACCGCCGGATGGTTTGGCCGCGGCGCTCGCGGACCGGTGCGCGACGCCATCACCTCGGAATCGACCGAGCCGCAGCATTACGGCAAGGTGTTCGGCTTCGATCGCACGCTCGACACCCTCGGCGCCATCCTCGGCCCGTCAGCGGCGTTAGCGCTCGTGGCTGTCACCAGCTATCGAAACATCTTCTTTCTAACCTTCATTCCCGGCCTGCTGGCCGTGCTGACCTTCGGACTTCTGGTGAAAGCTAAGAAGCGCGAGCCGAATCGCGCGCTGACGTTCCGTCAGAGCATTCGAAATCTCCCGCGCAGTTTTCACCTCTTTATGATCGGCGTGGGGATTTTCGGCGCCGGCGATTTTGCGCACACGTTGCTCATTTTGAGAGCGACGCAAATTCTCACTCCGACGCACGGCGCCGCCGTCGCCGGAAAACTCGCCATCACGCTCTACCTCGTTCACAACATCATCTATGCGGCCGCGTCGTATCCGGTCGGCTCGCTGGCCGATCGGTTCGGCAAGCGCCGCTTTCTTGCCGTCGGATACTTCATCTCCGGCGTGATGTGCACCGGCTTTCTTTTCCCGATCACGCATTACTACTACCTCGGGATTCTGTTTGCGCTGGCCGGACTGTTCATCGCGATTGAGGACGCCTTGGAGCGCGCCATCGCCGCCGAGCTCCTGCCCGCCGAGGTGCGCGCCTCCGGCTACGGCGCCCTCGCCACTGTGAATGGCATCGGCGACTTCGTCTCCAGCGTCACCGTCGGTCTGTTGTGGGCGCATGTTTCTCCCGGCGCCGGATTCATCTACAGCGGCGTGCTGAGCATCATCGGCGCTGTGGTGATTGCAAAGGTCCGCAAATCAAACTAATCTTTCCGGACTGCGGCGGCGCGCCGCCGCTTTGGATATTCTCCCCTCACACCTAACACCAAGCACCTCACACCTAACCCCTGCCCACATTGACGATCCTATCCTAAAGCGATACTCTTCTTCCGGGTCTCTGGGAAGAGGCTGCGCGTATCCGCGATCATCAAGCCACCTCGGAACTTTAATCCGTTCTGGCCGGCGACCGGGCAACCCGGTTCCTGATTTGAGAATCCTACAATTTGTACGAAAAGCGAGGCTCCTCTTTCCTCATAAGAACCAAACCCAGAATCCAACCTGAAGTTCGTAGAGCGGAGGGTTCGGATATGATCAGATTTCATTCCAAGATAAGGCTCCTCTGCCTTTTTGTTTTAGGGTTATTGTTGTTTTCGGTGTGGACTTATTCTCTCCCGGCAAAGTCAAAGAAGAAGAAAACGGCGGAGACATCCGGGGCGATGTTTCGGATGAACGTGAACCTCGTCTCGGTGAATGTGAATGTCACCGACAAGGCCGGTTCGCCTGTCACCGGTCTCACGCAAAAGAACTTCAGGATTTTTGACAACGGAGTCCTCCAGAAGATGTCGCTTTTCCAAGTAGAGACGATTCCAGGAGCTGAGAACCCAGTGCCTAATGCGCCTTCACCCTCCTCTAAACCACCGGCCTCAGCGACCACTACTCGGAAAGTCATCCTGTTTGTGGACGACTTTCACACCAGCCTTAGCGACCTCAAGTATATGAAGACGGCCGGTGAGCAATTCCTTAGAGCCAGGCTGGCGCCCACGGATTTCGCAGCGTTGATCACGGCGTCGGGGAGATTCTCAACTGAGTTCACAAAGGATCGCAAGACGGTCATCGCCAATCTTAATCAAGTAGTGCCTGTGTTTCCGCCCGCACCACCGGACACTTTTGGCGCCTTCCAAGTGGAGGAGTATATGACCCAGCTTACCCTCTCTTCACTCCAAACGCTGGGTCGACGATTGCAGGCCATCAGTGGCCCCAAGGAGTTGATCCTCCTATCGCCGGGCTTTGTCCTTACGACGAGAGATCGCATCTTGCTCCAAGCGGCCATCGATGACATCATCGAGGCCGATACCCTGATCGATTCCGTGAATCCCGCCGGGCTCGTTCCAGATTACAATGCGGAAAGCGATCCTAGCTACGGACAGTCCGTCCTGGAATCTCCTTTGATCTCCCTGGCTTCCGGCACTGGAGGAACGTGGTTTCATAACAGCAACGATCTGTTAAGTCTCATGACCGCGGCGATTCGAAGAACGAGCGTCAATTACATTCTGGGGTTCTATCCTTCGGATGAACGCTACGACGGTCAGTTTCACACCCTCGTTGTCAAAGTCGACCGGCCCGACGTTTCCATAACGGCTCGCAAAGGTTATTTTGCGCCCAGGGGCGAAGAGAGCCTTGAGGCGATGACGAGTGGAACCATCCGAAACATCCTGGACAACTCCGAGGAGCTCAAGGATGTCCCGGTGTGGCTATCCTTCAGCATCGCTCAAGAGGATACGCCAGAATCGCGCGTGGATGTGCGAACGCGAATCGAGGTGAAGCCGCTTCATTTTCGAAAGAAGGAGAACAGAAATCAGGATACCTTCACCATCGTCACGATTGTTTATGATTCCGACAACCAGTTCGTCGATGGGCGGGAAGCCCACCTTGACCTGAACTTGACAGATCAGCATTATCAAGAGGTGCTGAAAGCCGGCCTGGTATGGCAGGCTCAGTTCAAGTTGCCGACCGGCCACTACACGATCAAATCGGCGGTGCTGGAGGCAGGCGAGGGCAAGCTGGGCAGCGCGTTCAAATCTCTCGGAATCGGGGAGTGAACGGACTCGCTCGTGAGACGCCGATTTGGAACAACCCGATGCATACACTCAAAGAGGGGGGCTCAAACATGATCTGCCTTTCGATTAAGAATAGACTCGTGCGACTTCTTGGATTCGGTCTCATCCTTTTTTCAATGTGGATTTCCGTCCTCCCGGCAAAGGAAAAGAAGAAGGAAGCCGAGAAGCATCCTAGCTCCACATTTCAAGTGAACGTGAACCTAGTGTCGGTGAATGTCAACGTCACCGACAGGCGGGGTGTCCCTGTTCCAGATCTTACGGAGAAGGATTTCCAAGTTCTGGACAATGGAGCGCCGCAGAAGATTTCGGTGTTCCGGGTGGAGACGATCCCGGGCGCGGGACCCTCGGGGCCTAACGCTCCATCCCCTCAAGCGTCCGCAACGACCGCCCGGAAGGTCATCCTGTTCGTGGACGACTACGATACAGATTTTGCCACCATGGTTTATGTGAGGAAGGCCGGGGAACAATTTATCCGCGCCGGATTGGGGCCGGAGGACCTGGTGGCGTTGATCACGGCTTCCGGTAGGCATTCCACAGAATTTACGATGGACCGCAAATTTGTCATCGACAATCTGAATCAAGTATTCCCTGTCACCCCGGAATCAAAAGGTCGGGAAGCATGCCCTCCCTTGGACCCGTATCAAGCCATCATGATTCAGGAGGGAATATGGTCTCGAGACAAAGAAATGGTGACGATGCAGATACCACAGTTGGAAGAGCTCATTGCTGCCACGGCGGCATGCGCCTGTCCCAAGAGTTGCCCCCCTGATATGATCATGGAACTCATCAAGGCGGCCGCCCAGCGGCTGGCCTATCAGTCCTTGGACTGGTCCCGTCGCGTGCTTTACTCCCTTCAAGCTCTGAACCGCCGATTGAGTGCCATCAAGGGCCCGAAAGAATTGGTCCTCTTGTCACCTGGGTTTATGCTGGGGGCGCCAATTGTCGGCGAGCTTCAATATGAACTGAATCGGACCATCGACGCCGCCATTCGCGCCAACACCGTGATCGATTCGGTGAACGTTGCCGGACTCGTTCCGGATGTCTCGCCTCATCGCCTATTCCGGAGATGAATCGCGCAGAGTCACGATTTGCCCTAGAAGACGCCCTCAGCGCATTGGCCAACGAGACTGGCGGGAAGCTTTATCACAACAACAACGATCTCTTCGGGCTCATGCAGGCGGCCATCCGCCGATCCAGTGTCAACTACATTCTGGGATTCTATCCCTCAGACGAACGCTACGACGGTCAGTTCCACAAGCTGGTCGTCAAAGTTGACCGACCGGGAGTCTCTTTGTCGGCTCGCAAAGGATATTTCGCTCCTAAAGGTGAAGAAACCCTTGAAGCCACGGACAGTGAGATGATCCGGAATGTTTTGGATAATTCACAGGAATTGAAGGACGTCCCGGTGACCCTTTCCGTTAATATTACTCATGGGAAGACGCCAAAATCTCTGGTGGAGGTGCAGACGTGGATCGACGTGAAGGAGATCCACTTCCAAAAAGTGGAGAAGAGGAATCAGGACACCCTTACCATCGTCACCATTGTGTATGACTCCAACAATCAATTCGTGGAAGGCCGGGAGGCTCATCTTGAATTGAACCTGACGGATCCACACTACCAGGATGTCCTCAAAACCGGCTTAGCGTGGAAGGCCCATTTCGAATTGCCGGCCGGCCACTACGTGGCCAAGACGGCGGTGCTGGATGCCGGCGAGAGTACCCTCGGCAGCGCTTTCAAGGCACTCAAAATCGGGGAATGAAGAGGCTGGCGCCGTATGACCGCGATTTGAAACAACTCGATTCTGAACGTCAAAAAAAGGAGCATCCAGACATGATTCGCCTTCTCACCGGAAAAAGGCTCCTTCGGTTTCTCGGCTTCGGCCTGCTTCTTTTTTCTGTGGGGACCCCTTCCCTGGCGGCAATGCAGAAGAAGGACAAGAAGGCGAAAGCAGTGGAGCCATCGGCGTCGACATTTCATGTCCACGTGAATTTGGTATCGGTAAATGTGAACGTCACGGACATGCACGGCTTGCCCGTTTCTGATCTCAAGGAGAAGGATTTCAGAGTCCTGGATAATGGGGCGCCTGAGAAAATCTCCGTCTTCCGAATGGAAACGATTCCCGGCAGCGAGGCGGAAGCGCCCGCACAAGGCCTACCAGCGCCGACGCCACCTCCCTCGGCAACGACGTCGCGGAAAGTCATCCTCTTCGTGGATGACTACAGCACGGATTTCTCCAGTATGGTTTACGTCAAAAAAGCTGGAGAGCAATTCATCCGCACCGGATTGGGCCCCAATGACCTGGTGGCATTGGTCACCGCCTCGGGAAAACACTCCACCGAATTCACCATGGACCGCGAGTTTGTCATTGCCAATCTGAGGCAAGTTCTCCCTTATTTCCACGGGGCGGGAGAACGGGAAACCTGTCCGCCCATAGACGAGTATCAAGCTCTCCTGATCGACCATGACCAGTCCAGCATCGTCAAAGAGATGTCTCAAGAGGAATGGGGCGCCATCGCTCGCGAGACGCGCTCGGAATGCTGTCCGCAATGTGACCCAGAGATGGTCAAATCTCTCATCGAGGCAGGGGCTACGCAGTTGGCCGCGCGGTCCAAAGACTCTACCCGCCGCGTCCTTTCCTCCCTTCAATCTCTGACGCGGCGATTAAACGCCATCGAGGGCCCGAAGGAATTGCTATTCTTATCGCCTGGATTCTTTGTCAGACTCCCCATTGCCGGCGAGTTCGAATATGACATGAACCGGGTGATCGATTCGGCCATTCGCGCCAACACAGTTATTGATTCGGTGAATGCGACCGGGCTGGCTCCGGACATCGATGCCTCATCGCGCATGCAGGGAACTGATTTCAAAGAGGTCCGATTCGCGAGGGAGGATTCCTTGTATACGCTGGCCAACGAGACCGGCGGAAAGCTTTATCATAACAGCAACGATCTGTTTGGACTTATGAAGACGGCGATTCAGCGATCCAGCGTCAATTACATCCTGGGATTCTATCCCACGGACGAACGACGCCATGGAGAATTCCACAAGCTGGTGGTCAAAGTCGATCGCCCCGGTGTTTCCATAACGGCGCGCAAGGGCTACTTCGCGCCCAAGGGGGAAGAGAGTTTTGAAACGATCAGCCGAGAAACCATCCGAGCGGCCATGGAGAGCGCGCAAGAGTTGAAGGATATTCCAGTGGCGCTTTCCTTCAACATCACTCACACCGACACGCCGGAATCTTTGGTGGAAGTGCGGACGCGAATCGACGTGAAAAATATCCAGTTCCGAAAGAAAGAGAATCGAAACCAAGACATCTTCAGCGTCGTGACTATCGTGTATGATAACAACAACCAGTTTGTCGACGGTCGTGAAGCGCGACTTGAATTCAACCTGACCGATCCGCACTACCAAGAGATCATGAAAGCCGGCTTAGTCTGGGCGGCGCGATTCAAATTGCCCGCAGATCAGTACACGATCAAGACGACGGTGCAAGAGGCCGGCGAAGGCAAGCTGGGGAGCGCCTTCAAAACCCTCGATGTTCTCGAATGAAGGAGGCTGACCCATGAGACACCGATCCAAACTCCCAGGTCGAGTGATCGTATTTCTACTCGCGCTCAGCGCATTGGTTCTACTGACCAGCGGTTGGGCAACTGTGTCTTCCCAATCGACCTCGACGAGCCAATCCAGCCGGCCGTCGTCCCCGCAACCGCCGCTTCACAATCCGAATGTGATCCGCGTGGAAGTGCCCATCGTCAACGTGGACGTCGATGTCCTCGACAAAAAGGGACGCCCGGTGGGAGGTCTTACCAAGGACGATTTCACAGTCTATGAAAACAACATCCAACAGGCCATTACGAATTTCGATTACGTCCATAGCCGCGGCTTGACATCGCCGAAACCCTCCATTCTCAGCGATGTGCCACGCGTCTCGAATCCGCCGAACTATATGGTTTTCTTGTTCGACAATTCCTCGATGAGCGCAATGCGTCAACAGGAGGCCAAGCGCGCCGTCAGTAAATTCATCAATCAGGGTCTTCATCCGGGGGACTATGTCGCCGTGGCCCTCTACCGAACTTCTTTGATGATCCTCCAGAATTTTACAAACAACAAGGAGGCCATTCTCAAGGCTGTCGACTCAGCCGTGACAGGAGCACGCCCTTTCCTCCAACAAGAGGCAACGGGCGAAGGCCCTTACATTTTGGATCGCATTCCACAAATGATTTACAGTCCACAAAACTCGGGTTCTGTTCCTTTTCGTGTTTCCGGCCAGGGTCTTTTTTTCGGCATCATGGGCTTGTCTGATTCCCTCGCTCCCATTGAAGGAAGGAAGTCCGTTGTCGCTTTCACGGAAGGAGGGTCGTTACCTGTCACCTCCGCGGTTAATGTGGCCAACCGCGCGGGCGTGACCATCTACGCGATCGATAACAAGCAATTGAATGCCAATTTCCCCTCCGCGGCCCCAGTGTGGCAATCGGCCCTGGAATACAATCCTGCGTCGCCAGAATCCAGCACAGTGTTACTGTCCGATTCCAATGGATTCTACGTCCGCAATTCCAACGACTTCGCGGCGACTCTACAGCAGATTGGATCGGAGATCAGAAACTATTACTCCCTCGGTTATGAATCCAGCAACGCGCCGCCTGATGGGAAGTACCGCAAGATTCGAGTTGAGGTGAAGCGGCGGGGAGTTCACTTGGCATATCTCAAGGGACATTTCAGCCAGAAACCGCAAGACGCGCTGGCGGGGACGCCAACAGCCCAGCTTCTTATGAAATCGATCCAAACGAAGGCTGCCGCGACGGACGGACCTTTGCGAATGGTGGCGGATTACTTTTACCAGCCCGCGGGAGGTGTCCGCGTCCCCATCACGCTTAGTATCCCGGTTCACAGTTTGAAGATGGGGAAGCAACACGCTCCTGATCAGGTTAGTATCATGGGCGTGGCTTTTCGCGACGACGGGTCCGTGGCGGCTCAATTCAGCGACGCGATTCCGGTCGAAATCGACGAAAACCGAATGAAGACCCTACCCGCGGATTCAGCGATTCCTTATTCCAACTTTTTCCTGCTGGAGCCTGGAAAGTACCGTTTCAAAATCGCCGTCCAAGATCAAGGCGGTTTGATCGGGGCCGTGGAACAACCGGTAGATATTCCCGCTTATCGGAGCGGTCAGCTCACGACCAGCAGCTTGGTGTTAAGTGACAGCATGCAACCCGTCTCCGATTTGTTAGGCAACGTGGAAGCTCAGCTTCTCGACGAGAAGAATCCGCTGGTGTTCAAAGGGACCCGAGTGAATCAGTCCGTCGCCAAACGATTCTATCAGAATGGACGAATGAACCTTTTCTTCACAGTCTACAATCTAGCAGCCGATCCGGCCACCAAGGCTCCGAACCTGCTTCTGAGTTATTCCATTATGACGCCAACTAAAATTCTGTTCGAACTGCCGCTCACGCGCTTCACGGACCTGCCGAAGATGCAAAATGGCGCACTGCCCTTCGCGCTGACGATTCTTCTTGGCCAGTTTCCTCCGGGCAGTTACACCGTGCAGGTCCTGGTGCGGGACGGCGTTACGAATGCCACTCGGTATCTCTACAGACAGTTCGAGATTAAATCGGGCGCCCCAAGAGATTCGTCTGCCACCTTCAATGCGCACCAGAAGAATTCTGAATGAGATCAAGCCTTTTGCGGTTGTGGAGTTGGAGGATCAAGCAAATTTCTAAGGCGGAGCGTTGCCACCGCGGATAGTTCTTGAAGGCCCTTGATATCGGCCTGCCTCTTCCCTGACACCTGACACCCAACGCCTCCATCAATTCGTAAGCCGTTCGACCTTGGTCGGCACGTTCATCATGAAATCGATGTTGACGAGATCGCCGGGCTGCGGATCGGCGTAGACGGATTCCACCGGGACGCGCGAGGCCAGGATTTTCTTTTCCGGGTCGTCTAGAAAGAAATAATATAAGTCATGGAAGCGCTGTCCGTGGATGTCGGAAGGCGCGATCTTGACGAGTTGGGCTTTGCGAGGTCCGAGAAACATATTCTTGATTCTAATCTCATTCACTCCGAAAGCCTTGGTAGCCCCGGCGCGTTCTTTCGCCGGGGGATTTTTTCAGAATGATCGCAAGAACCCCCGGCGTAGAAACACGCCGGGGCTACCAGAACCCAGCGGTGAAGTAATTTTCCATTAATCCTCAACTTCCAATTTACAGATCCCGGTGTCTCCAGTATTCTATCGCTTCAAGTGGCGGCGGTCACACGACTTTGTTTTTCCCATCACTCGACAAGCATGCTGGCCTACTTATCCGGATCGATTGAGAAT
>CAZIDA010000058.1:0-11017 GCA_964537865.1 uncultured Acidobacteriota bacterium | reverse complement strand
GTCCGGCCCGGCAAGTTGGTACTCCAAGCCGCTCAGAAATTTCTCGTGCAACAACCGCGTGACAAAAGGGCGCGTGACGTAAAGCGTGGCGCTGTCGATGAGCACCAGCCGGTCCACGCGGTCGGGATGCCGAGCGGCGACCAGCGCGGCAATCGTGCCTCCCAGCGAATGGCCGACCAGCGTGGCGCGCCGAATCCCCAGCGCGTTCATGAAGTCGATCACCAAATCGGCTTCGGCGTCGAATGAGAAATGGCGGTTGGTGAATTCTTTCGAAAAGCCAAACCCCTTCAGGTCGAGCGCCAAGACGCGGTCCCCCTTCGAAAGCTCCAAAAGATTTCGGCGGAAGCTGAAGGTCGACGCGCCGAGGCCATGAATCAAAATCAGCGGAGGTCGATCGGGTTTGTGGCTTCTTTGCGCCGACGGAGGCGCCGCGCTTCCATTCCACGAATCGAGATAAAAAATCTTTGCGCCGCCCGCTTCAACGAAGTGTCCCTTTAGCGGCGCATGATATCGGGAAGCGGCTTGTTCCGGAGTCAGCGTCTCGATGCTTTGCGGAGATGCGCAGCCATTCGCGCACAGCGTTGCCAGCAGGCACAAGCTGCCCATCCAAGCTCCGGCAAGCAGCCTCTTCAAAGAGGATTTCTCCTGCCGGTGAATTATGGCGCGGAGTTTGCTAGAATGTCGTCGCACAATCATCCTCATAAATGGTTGGCATCTGAATTCAAACGCACTCCATCTAACCTCTCGTCTCGCCGACAAGGAGACAGGTGTCGAGGCAGCGCCGAAGAAAGGATCGAAGCGCGGCTTCCTCGGAGACGCGGAGAAGATTCGTTGGAGGGTGGCAAAATTTTCGGCGCCGGCATAGAATTGCACTCATTCATATTTGGCGTCTACGAAAAATCAGATTATGCCCCGGAATGGAGTCCGGGGACACGCATTTTTGTCCGTGATGGGACGAACTGCAATGTCGATCCCCTGAGCTTCCGGGTAGCAGATCTGGAGGAGCTGTGTTTTTTCCGTCGAAAGTGATTGGACCAAAAAATTCAAAGGGGCCCCTTTCACTCATGGAAATTCCATTCACTCGGTATCACCGCTCGCGATCACTATTTGCTTTGATGCTCGTTGCTTTCGCGCTCGCTGCGATCGGCATCGCGACGGGAACGGCGACTCTTTGGGCGAAGAAGGCCACGGACTTGGCGCGACAGCCGCGGTCCGCGAAACAAGAGTACGCTCTTTCACGCCTGGCCGCGCGAACGATTCCCGAAACTCCGGTCACTTATCTTCCGGCCGCGACGCTGAACCGCCAAGTTCAGTCGGATTTTCAGAACAGCCCCGCCATGCGGCAATTCGAACAGAAATATGGAACCGGTTGGCAATCCTTGGTCGATGAACGCAGCATGTCGCCCACCATGCTGATGGGCGAAGGCGTGCCGTTTATTTTTCAAAGCGCCAAAGCTTCAAAGGCGGGTCCGCGCCAACAAGTGGAACTGGCCCGCGCCGATTCCGTGGCAGACTTGGAGAAGACGGCGCTGCAATTCATCGCCGACAACCAATCGTTTCTGAAAGTGGATCCCGCGCTGCTACAGTTCGATCCCAGCGCCAGCGGTGCGCTTGAAGCATCGACGGGAAAATACCGCGTGGTGTTCGATGTGGTGTATCAAGGAGTCCCGGTTCTTGGTTCCTACGTCTCGATGTTCATCAGCCACGGAAACATGATTCTTTACGGCGCCGAACACATCGCGCCCATCAATCTTTCGACCACGCCCACTCTCTCGCCCGAAATTGCTGTGATCCGCTTGGCGCAGACGCTGAGTTTGAACTCGTCGGATATCGAACTCGACCATGCCGCCGAACTTTTTGTGGATTTGGTGGAGTCGCCCATTTCCAAGATGGCGGCGGCCAAAACCGCTTTCGGCGAAAATGAACCTTCCGCGTTTTACGCCGGACCGCCGGGCCAGGGTTACTCAGCGGAGTTGGTTTACCGAATCCAGTTTCATGTGCCCCATGACAATCGATCTCTGGTCGCGCTCATCGACGCCAACAACGGCGGCCTCGTCGATCTGTACGATCAAAACCATTATCAAACGCAATCCGGTTCCGTGGATGGCGCCATTTATACCCGCGGCCCCGTGGTCACGCCCGGTTACGTCAATCAAGGCGGAGCGCGGGCGCCGGAATTCATCGTTCCGTTTGCGCGCTTGAATGTGACGAATGGCGGCACGACGACGAGCACGAATCCCGCCGGAATTTTTCCTTTCAACGGACTCACTCCCTCCGGCTTTTCAACGACCTTGTCCGGATTTCAGGACAACGTGATGGAAGCGGGTTCGTCCGCGTGCCCGACGCCTCAAGGGCCCGCCACAAGTTCAGGAAACATTCTCTTTTCGGCGCACACCGATGACGGTCGATGCTCCGTTAATGCCGGATCTCCATCGGCGGGTAACGGGCAGGCGACGCACGGCGCGCAGAACGGTTGGTTTCACACCAACTTCGCGGTCACTCACTCGCAGAAATTTCTGATGGGCTACAACCCCGCCATGACGAGTTTCTACAACTCCAGCTTGAACGTCCTCGTGAACGACAGCGGCTGCAACGCCTTTTGGACGGTCGGCTCATGCAGCAACGGCGTTCCGGAATGCATCGACATGAGCGTGTGCAGCGTCGCTTCCGGTGAGAACAATCAAGCCGACGAGCCGGACACCATGTCGCACGAATACGGTCACGCGCTCGATTATCACACCAAGGCGGGCGGCGCCACCGGGGATCGAGGGAAGGATGAGGGCTTGGCGGACATCGACGCTTGGTTGAACACGCATCGCACATGTCTCAGCCCGGGCGACAGTTTTCCTCCCATCACCCAGAATCAATCTTTCAACGGCTTTCCCACCGGCGATGGATGCTTTTCCGCGAGCATTCCGCAGGAGCCGCAAGCTCTGCAGGGAACCGGCGTGCGCGATTTTGGAGTGTTCATTTGCCACGACGACGGATCGGGCGCGTGTAGCCCCGGCACGGTGGGTCGCATTGAAAGCAACGATCAAGCCACCGCGTGCGGCGCGCCCAGCGGAAGTTGCCGGGGTAGCTTGGGATATGAATGTCATTGTGAAGGCCACACGACTTCCGGCTCCGTGATCGATCTCTTTAAATTGCTGGTCAACCGTTACGGAACGAATCAGGCTTGGTACATGATCGAGCGGCTGTACTATCTCGGGCTGCCGGGAATCACCGGAGCTTATGGCAGCTCTGGCGCGGCTAGCACCTACTCGAATTTTCTGGCCGTCGATGACGATGACGGAAATCTCACGAATGGAACTCCCGACGCCGATTTGATCTTCCAAGCGTTTCGGGCGCACGGCACGGAAGGAACGCAGGTTCCGCAATTTCGCGCCAACTGCAGCACATCGCCCGGAGCCGGTTCTCCTTCCGCGCCTTCCAACTTCACGGCGACGGCTCAAGCGGGCGGCGGAATTTTGCTGCAGTGGAGTCCGGTTGCAGGCGCGACGGGATATCTCCTCTATCGAACGGAAGCTTCGCAGCCAGGTCATAATTATGAAACCGATCAGATTCCTTCATCCTACTACGGTCGCACCGGCGTTTTCCTTGCGCTGATCAATCCTTCGACCCGAGATTCGAACCCCAACTCCGGAACGAATCTCTTCCCCGCGGCCGGCGCCGGCACGCAATCATATCTCGACCAGGAAGTGGCGCCGGGGTACGAATATTTTTATCAAATTCAAGCGGTCGTTCCGTCCGGCAGTTTCTCATGCCTGTCCTCGCTGTCGCCGAACAATGTTGATCTGGTCGCTAACGCCACCGCCCCAGCAGGCGGACCGACAATCTTTTCGATGCCTGCCAACAGCGGCGCATCTGAATCCAGCCCCGGCCAGGGGCCACTCTCGCAAGCGTACGGGCAGATTACAGCCGGCGCGCCGAATCAACCCGCCGCTTTGGCGAATTTTGGATTCACGCAGAACGGCATCTTGACGACCGAAGCGGGAGTCGCAGCCTCTGCTCCCACGACCAGCGCGCGCATGTTTGTCGAATACAGCACATCCAACGGCGCCGATAGCGGCGTGGCGGTGGTGAATCCAACCGCCGGCGAGATCACCGTGAACATTCAGCGGACCGATTCGTCGGGATCGCAAACAGTGAACTGTCCGTCCCAGATGGTACCGGCCCATGGTCACTTTGCACTGTTTGCAAGTCAGCTTTGTCCGGGGATTACGAATCCGTTCTTAGGAACGTTGACGCTTTCGTCGCCGACGGCGTTTGCTTCGGCGAACTTGCAGTTGGCCACGAATTCCCACGGCGAGCAGTTGTACAACGCGCTGCCGGTGGCGGTTCCAGACAGCCCACCAACGGGAACCCATTTGTATTTCTCGCAGTTTGCTGATGGCGGCGGATTCAGCACGGAGATTCTGCTGATGAACTTGACGGGCACGCCGATCACCGGGACGGCGTCATTTTTTGATGACAACGCCAATGCGGTGACGTTGAATTTTGGGACGTTGATCGGCTCGGTGCATACACTGCCGTACAACATCCCGGCGAATGGGATGGTGAAGTTCACGACGACGGGGTCGGCGCCGGGGACGCCGCTGCAGTATGGCTCGGTGGTCGTGACGACCACGAGCGGGGCGCTGCCGGAAGGCGCCGTCATCTTCTCGCGCTACAACGCGGCGGGAGGATTGGCGTCGCAGGCGGGGGTGCTGAATTCCCCGGTGACGAGGAACGCGCGCATGTACGTGGAGAAATCGAACTCCCCGCTGACGCGCAACACCGGGGTGGCGATGGTGAATCCCAACGCCGCGGCGGCGACCATTCAGTTGAATCTGATAAATTTGGATGGAACGTTCACGGCCAACAACACGATCACGCTGGGGCCCAACGCGCACGTGAAAGGATTCATCGACGAAGCGGCCATCATGGGGGCGGCGTCGTCGACCATCCCGGCGGAGTTCGAGGGGGTGCTGACGATCACGAGCGACGAAGCGATTGCGCCGGTGACGCTGCGGCTGACGACGAATCAGCGGGGCGAGGATTTGTACTCGTCGTTGCCGGTGGCGGATTTGAACAACCCGCCGGTGGGACCGCTCTATCTGCCGCAGATTGCGAACGGACAGGCGGGGCCGGGCTTTTTCACGACGCAGATCATCGCGGTGAACACGGGGAGCGTCGCCGGAACGGTGACGGTGAACTTCTTCGGCGACTCCGGAAGCACGGCGGGAATTTTCTTTTAGTGAGGAAGAACGAAGCGAAGGATTTGAACGGCCCGCGGCGGGCAAGAATGTTGGCGGGCCGTTCGCGCATCTATCGGTGGAATTTTCGCTTCAGAATTTACTCGAAGACTTCGATCACTTTCGTGGCTGCGTGCGGGCCTTTGGGTTTGGAAGAGAATTCGGAGCGAACGATGATCACGGCCTCTTCATCGCCCCGGAGATGCTTTTGGATGGGTTCACCCGGCTCCAATTGATTTTTGAAATCCCCGTAATCAAACTTCGTCTCCTGGCGCTTCGCAATATCGATCTCGGCGGCCTTGCCTTGGCGCACCGTGATCAGGCGCTCCGTCTTGGAATGAATTTCCGTAATCCCTTCGTAACTGGCCTCTGAAATTTCTCTCTGCGGATCAAGCGACGACTTGGGATGGGTGGTCCATTGGTATTCCTCGAATCCAATCACCATCTTCTCCAATTGTTGTCGCACTCTTTTGTCCATGGATGGCTCCCCGCTGTGGCATGGCTCTCAAAGATTTCAAGAGCACAGGAAAAGACCGGTACTATAACCGATGTCGAATCGCTCGGCAATGGGAAGCGTCAAGAGAAATTTGGGAAGCGGTTCGCGGGGCTTCGCCGCGCTCAGAATCTCGTCGCCTCGTTTCTGAACTGCCGCTATAATTTGAAATCATGAACGCGCCGAGGGATCAAGACGAACGGCCATCCATTCCCCAGAAGATCGGCTGCCGCCTCTGCATGGGGACGGCAAGACTGACCGAACTATGGGGTGGCGACCCCGAGGACCTGAACGGTCACGCTCCGCACGGGTCCATCATCTACGGAACGTACCGTTGCGATGAGGGACACGTGACTCGCGCGGCGTTCAATCCAACCGAAGGCAGCCTTCAAATCGAAGAACCCGAAAACTGTTGAGAATGACAAGATATAGTGACGCCTTCCGGCGTTGGTAGGCCCGCCGAGCGCGTTTCTCGGCGGGTATGAATTCATCCGGTAGATGATCGGCCGTGTGCAGCGCCTCGAGTTTGTCGCACCAGCCATTGTCCCAGTCGCGGAGACTTGGATTGCAGGGAAGCGATGAGCGGAACGAGCGGACTCCAAGGAAGCAAGCGACGAATCATTCGCGCGAAAACAAAACGACGATGAAATTCGGAATCGAAGGCCTTTTGATATCGTCGCAGCGCAGTCACCGGTGAAGCTTTGCCTCGAAGAAAGGAATCGAGGCATCGAGCCGCCATGACGGCCGAGCGAATGGCGGTGGAGATTCCATCGCCGCTGAAGGGATCGAGAAATCCGGCGGCGTCGCCGACGCGAAGGGTTTCCCCGGTGACTTGTTTTTGTTCTCCGAGAATGATCGGCGAGGTGACGAGGAATGAGGAGACGCGATGAAGCGTCTTCAAGCGATCGTGCAAGCCGGGATTGTGAGCGGCAGCCGAGCCGAGTAGACCGCCCCAGTCATTCGCGAATTGCATCGCCCGCCGCTGTTCAACCAGCGCGCACAAGTTGATTTCATCTCCTTCGACTTTGTTCAATCCGCAGTACCCGCCCGGAAAAAAGTGAAGCTCCACCGCGTTCTGCAAATCAGCATCGCCTCGAAAGTGGGCCTTGATCCCCAGGAAAACTGTCGCGGCTGAAGCCCCTTGAGCGCGCGGCACACGCCATGGAAGATTGGCCCATCGGCCCGTGGCCGCGATGACGGTCTTTGCCGTAAAAGTGATCGGGCCGTCTTCGGCGTGAGCGGCAGTCACGAGGAAACCATTCGTCAAATCCCCCTCGATGGATCGGGCCGAACAACGCTCGAAGCAATCCGCGCCTTGCCGCCGCGCTTGTTCGAACAAAACTCGATCGAGAATCGAGCGGCTCAAGCCGCGTCCGGGTGATTCAAAATCAATCTTCAAATTGTGTCCGGATGGAAAAGTGACTCGGGTGCGATTCACCGGGGGAGGTTCATGCATCGCCAGCGCCGGCCACAAGCCGAGCGACGACAAATCGCTCACGCCTTCGGGAGAGATGAATTCTCCACAAAGCTTCTCGCGGGGGAAGCGCTGCTTTTCGAGGAGCCCCACCTTCCAGCCAAGCTGGGCGAGAAGAAAAGCGGCCGACGAGCCGGCCGGCCCGGACCCGATGATCACGACATCAAGATTCATTCTTTCTCCAAAAGCAGCACCAGGCGATACGGAAAGCGATGTCGCACCGTGAAACGAGACACGCCGCAGCGACGCGCATAGTCACGCAATTCCGCGGCCGTGAACGCCTGACGCAGCGATGCGAAGCCGTCCCATCGGGTGATGCGGCTTCGCGCGAAGATGGGCTGCGTCAGCTTCAAAAAGAAATAGGGAACCCAATGCCGATTCAAATCGTTGACGATGACTCCCACGCGAGCCACGCTGAACGCGGCTTGAAGAAACTCTACGATTTCGGCGTCGTTCAAATGGTGCAGGAACAGCGTGGTGTTGACGAAGTCAAAGCTCCGGCGAGAAAAAGGAAGTTGATGGACGTTTCCCTGAACCAGGCGAATCGGCGAAGAGCCGATTCTTGCGTTGGCATAATTCAAGTGTCGGCGGCTTAAATCCATGCCGACGATTTCACACGGGAGGCGATGCGAAGCGGCCCAGTTCGCCGCGACGAGCGGAAAGTCGGCGTTGCCGGTCGCCAAGTCGAGCAGGGAAAAGCGGGGCAATCCGTGCGCGCGAATCAAATGATGAAGCGCCGCGAGGCTGGCGCGATATCCGCCCAAGTAACGGTTGATGCGCCGGAGATCGTGGAGACTCTCGCGAATCTCAAATTCGGTCCCGTCATCGGTGTCCAACAACTCTTCCTGACGGAGCTTCTCCGGTCGCCAAAAGGGCATAAGCCGTTCCATCGTCATGCCGAAAAATGAGGGGGCGAAGGCATCAATCCAATTCTTCCAGCATTGTTCGATTTACGCCGCGCCGTTCACTTTCTTGAGAACCAGCGCGGAATTTTTGGATCCGAATGCGATACAGTTGCACAACGCCACTTCAATCTCGCGCCGCCGCCCGACCTCCGGAATGTAATCGAGATCGCATTCGGAATCCGGATCTTCCAGGTTGATGGTCGGCGGCAAGACGCCGTCCCGCATCGCCAGCAAGGTCGCCGCCACGCCCGCCGCTCCGCACGCGCCTTGAGGATGACCGATCATCGACTTCAATGAAGATCCGGGGAGTTGGTACGCCTTCTTCCCGAAACACAATTTGACCGCGCGTGTTTCGATCTTGTCGTTGAGCAGCGTGGAAGTGCCGTGCAAGTTGATGTATTGAACTTCCTCCGGCGCGGTGCGGGCGTTTTCGAGAGCCGTTCGCATGGCGCGGGCGGGCTCTTCACCGGATTCATCCATGCGGACGCGGTGGTAAGCGTCGCAGGTGGAACCGTATCCGGTGATTTCGCCGTAAATGTGAGCGCCCCGGGCGCGGGCGCGGCTGAGTTCTTCCAGCACAAACATCCAGGCGCCTTCTCCCAGGACAAAGCCGTCGCGGCTCCGCGAGAAGGGTCGCGATCCCCGCCGCGGCTCGTCGTTCCAGGACGTCGTCAGAATGCGCATCAAACAAAACGCGCCCATGATCAGAGGGGCGATCGTGGCGTCGGCGCCGCCCGCGAGAAAGGTCTCGGCCATTCCGGACTGGATCATCATGGCGGCGTGGCCGAGCGTATCAGTCGAAGAGGCGCACCCGGTGGAGACCACATGGCTGGGTCCGCGCAATCCGAAGCGCATCGAAATTTCGCTGGCCAACGTTCCGATGGTGGACGAGGGAATGGTGTAAACGGAAACGCGTTTCGATTGTCCGGTGTAATAGAGGCGATACATCTCCTCCGTGAATTCGATGGCGCCGCCGCCCGTGCCCAGGAGAACGCCGAATTGGCGCTTCTCTTCTTTCGACAGCGCCTCGATGTCGATGCCCGCGTCGCGAAGCGCTTCGTCGGAGGCGGCGAGCGCCAGGGGGGCCACGCGAGACACGTGCGGGCGATCCTTGAATTTCAGAAACCCGTCGCCGTTGAAGTTCTTTACCTCGGCGGCGATGCGAGCGGAGAGGTGCGAGGCGTCGAACAACGAGATTGCATCCACACCGCTGACACCGGCGCGGGTGTTCTCCCAAAACTGTTCGCGGCCCATTCCATTCGGACTGACCGCGCCGATTCCGGTGATGACGACGCGCCGATTCACGAAGCCCTCTCGATCTTTGACGATATTGAATTCGCGGACAATGAACGTTTTTCAAATTGTTCCAGGCGTCGCCGCACGGCGGCAGGAATTGTTTGGGGGCGATGACCCGCATAGTCAAAGAGCACTTGCACGGTCAAGCCGGCGGCAACCCGCCGCCGGGGGCGTCTTACCCAGGCTTCGTATTCCATGATGAAGCTGGAATTCCGCACTTCGGTGACGGCGACGAACACATCGATCCATTCACCGAAAAGCGCCGGGTTGAGATAATTGCATTCGACGCGCGCGACGATGAAATTAATGTCGCTCAGTTTCCGGAGTCGAAACACCTTCATCCAATATTCACATCGCGCCATTTCGAAGTAGGTCAAGTAAACGGCGTGATTGACGTGGTTCATGGAATCGACATCGCGAAAGCGCACCTGCGTGGAGTTGTGAAAGTGAAAACGGTTTGGGTCCGGCCGACGCGAAGCGCTCATGGCTGCTCATCCTTGACAAAATTGTCGTCTGAAGAAACTAACCATATCACATGGGAAGGGAAACGGTCACGGCTTGTTCTGGGTCACCGTGTGGAATTCACAAACCAAGACAAAGAATTACAATTTCGGAAGAACGAGACAGAAGCGGGGAAATGCGATTACAGAACGGCGTTGGAGGGCTATGGATCTTGCAGCTCTTCGACAATCTGTCGCGCCGCTTTCTTGGCGCTCTCCAGATCGCAGGGGGGAAAAGAAATCGCGGCCACTTGAGCGTGCCCGCCGCCGCCGTAGCGCTCGCAAATCTCGGCGAGGTTATGTCGGCGCGCGGCTTGATTCCAAGGATTCGAGCCCACCGAGACCTTGGCGCGCTGAGGCGTGGAGAGAACGCTCACCGTGTATACGCCTTGCGGAAACAAATAATAGGGGATGAACTTGTTGTATCCTTCGATTCCATCGCCGCTCAAATCAAAGAAAACCACCCCGCGTGAAAATTGAGCGCGTTCTCCGATGAGTCGAAGGGCTCGTTGATGGCCGCGGAGAAGGTGCTGATATCGCTCTCCGGCGCAGTGCCGGGCGGCAATCTCTGCCAGGGGCTGGTTGCGCATCTCGCGAATGATTTGTTGGAGCAACGCCGGATCGCGATTCGATTCGATCAGCAAGGTCAACTTCATCGCCGGCTCTTTCATTTCGACGGCGGTCTTGGCGTCCGGATATTGCGCGCCGTCGATGATGTCCGCCCAATAGATCAGATCGGAGAGTCCGTTGGTGTTGAAGCCGAACTTCTCCGCCAAAGTGACGGCGATGAGTTTGGTGCAAGATCTGTAATCGGGGTCGACGAATTTCTTGCCGCTGCGATCCTGATGGAAATGGTCTTCGTCTTCCTTTGTGAGAAAAGCGCTCTTGTGATGGTCGAACCACCAGGTCAGGCGCTGGGACGGGCAATATTTGAAGTCGACGATGACGTTCTGATCTCCGTCGAAGAGGGCCTCGCTGAATTGCTTTTCGGACTTGTGCGTCAGACCGGTGTAGCAGATCTCGGCGTGGGGATCGATCTTTTCGAGAAAAAAGCGGCTGAACACGGCGGCGGATGCCGCGCCAATCACCCTGTACACGGCCAATGCCGCGGGGCA